>DATEPD010000137.1:0-3795 GCA_035273365.1 Nitrospiraceae bacterium
GCTTTATCGCGAGACGCACTGGCTAGGAGCGAGGAGAAGAACATTCCGATTGCCGTCCAATAGACCCGCATGCCGATGTGTGTCATGGTTACCCTCCTCTGTGCAATTAGAGTGTAACCAGTCACTATTAATTGGGCATTAGACCGACCTTAGACCTGACTCACCAGTGCAGAGAAGCCCTCGCATACCGAGTCTGATTTTTGGCAGACGAGTAACCACCGAAGAAACCTGGCATTAATATGTTACGCTGAAGGTAACAAGAATCGGCGGGGTCCCCAATGTCGATCCTCCGTACGTTCATGATTCTGCTCTTCCTGGGGTTCGTTGTCCTCGCTTCCAGTGTATCGTCAAGTTCCGCGGCCGCGACGATATACACCTATGAGGACGACTCCGGTACACCGAACTTCACCACGGAGTTGGACACGATCCCGGAGAAGTATCGCGGCAGGGTCGTCCCCCTCGATTCTGAGACACCCTCCCCTGATACCCCTGCCGAACCACACCAGCCGGCAGCAAACATCCGGGTCGTGACCGCAAGCGGCGAATACCAAATGGGAGATCACGACACCAGGGCCGATGCGATCCGCTTGGCCGTCGAGGCCGCAAAAAGACAGGCGCTTGAACAGGTCGCGACCTATCTGGAGAGCGTGACCGAGATGAAAAATATGGACGTGACGCGGGATGACATTCGGACCTATACCGCCGGCATCGTCATGGTGTTGGATCAGAAGATCAGCACGAGGCTTGATGGAGAAACGGTGATTATCCATGCCGACCTGACCGCGCAGGTGGACCCCAAAGAAGTCGCTCAGGCCATCGAAACCCTGAGAGAAAACGAGAGCGCTAAAACCGAGCTGGCATCGCTCCGGGCTGAGACGGACCAATTACATGATCAGCTCGATGCCGCCAATCAGGCATTGGCCACCGCCACGTCGTCCGAGCAGATTCAGACTCTCACTCAGCAACGCCAGGACACGCTCAACCAACTGCAAGCGAATGCCCTCGTCTCCCAAGCCTGGACCGACTGGGTCTATGTGACCCCGATCATCTACCCCTATCCCTGGATCGGCGTGCAGCAGGTCCACGGACTGTTGCTCCAAGCGCGACAGCTCAATCCGCAGAATCGTCATCTTCAGATCGTGCAACAGGTCGTTACGGCTCAGACCGGCGGTCTGCCACCGCCGTCCGGATTCTCGCAGCCGGTACCGCCGCATACCTCCTTACTTGTTCCTCCTCCCACCTCTCAACGGCTTGTTCCTTCGCCTTCTCAGCGTCACCCGCTGGAATCCGGCTCTCCTGTTCCCTCTGTGCGTGAAGCGAATCCTCCGTCAGCATCGCCTCCGCAACATTTCTCAACTCCTCTGCCCCCAACGCTGCAGCAGGTCCATCCTCCCAATTTTTCACAACCGAACCCTCCGGTGCTTCGTGCACCGTTTTATGCGCCTCGCTCTGGCTCGCAGATGGGTCCGCAGCATTTCGGCGGACTGGGAGGACATAGTGGTGGGGGTGGGGGCCGCTTCGGCGGTGGCGGCGGACATCGCGGTCGCTAGCCGTTCACAGGATGTTCGAGCGCTAGTGAGATCGATGAACGGTTCCCACCCAAGCCGGAAATCGAGATGGAGCGGCGTCGGAGCGGCATAGAACCTGCCTGGACCTTGACACTTCTTCACGGACAGCCTAGCCTTGGCCCCCTATCTAAGACCAAGAGAGCGTTACTTGTTGGCTGTGTGGCCTCGGAGGTCTTGGTGGTTTCTCGCGGGCAGCGTGTACTATACGATCGTGATGTTTCTGCCGGTTACGAAATCATTGCCCCAAACACAGGCAGCGATTGAAAAGCCTGGCCGATCAATACCGACATCCGCGCATGTTCTGCACAAGAACGGGGTGCACAAGCAGAGACACTCCGCCATGCAACGGCTATGGTCCAACGGATACACATTCACTCACCGGCGCTCTCCCTCACACCTGGGATTGAAGCCGCCGTCATATGAAGGGAGTCGTCATGCAGTTCAGACAACTGGTCACACCGGCAGTCATCCTATTCATTGTGAGCCTCGGTTTCTTCAGCGCAGCCGAGGCAACAACTATCGAAGCGGGCCATGCGACCGTGAGCTGGAAGGGAAAAGGCGTCATCGATGATCTGGGGGATGGGGACCGAGTCTTTAGCGGCACTCTTGCCGGGATTATCCTCGTGAAGCATCTTCCCGAAGGCTCGGAGCCGGCGCAGATCCATAAAACAAAAATGGATTGTCAGGCGATCCTCTATATTAATAAGACTGTAGAGGAACGAAAGACAATCCTCTGCATGTTGAGGGCCCATGAAGGCAAGGATCTCGCGTACGTAGAGATCCGATGTGCTGGCAAGACTGGCGAATGCAAAGGCGACATGACCTGGGTCTGGGGAAAAGGAGGATTCAAGGGTATCTCGGGGACGACACCATTCGTCGCTGGTATTTATATTCAAGAAGAGAAAGAGGGAGAGATTTACGGAAGTGCCCATTGGCCGAACTTGACCTATACACTGCCGTAGAGGCTCAAGCCTCCGCCAATGGTGTGAACGCCATCACAATCACATCGGTTGTTCGTGGGTTACCCTCGCTCAACCGTCACGCCGGCCATGTCGATCGTAACATGTTGCCGTGCCTCTTCTATGGGGCTCGCGCGCTTAAACATCTGCCTCCTACGAACTGGAGGCCACCCACCATTTCTGCACCCACTTTGATCGTATGAGCTTGTAGGCGAGCCAGCCAGCGAACAGTAGGGCGATCAGCGGTCCGGCGATGGACAGCACCAGCTTCTGATAATCGATCATGTGTACCCGCAAGAGATACTGCGGCCGCCTGAGAAGATTCTGCTTCTCCGAGGCGATGATGACCCGATACAGGCCCTCGTCCAGCTTGACTTCGCTCCTAAGCACGCCGTCGGGGTGGGTACTCGGACGTACGTCCGCCACAATCTCATCCTCTGCCTCATTCTTGCCGTTTCCCCTCATAACCCGCATCCCAACCGGCCCGTTGCGTAGTGCTGGGTCCACAAGGTCCACGACCAGGAACGTCTCACCCTCCTGAGGAATCTCCGTACAGTATTGATCTTGTCTTCCGTATTGAGGCTGATACGCACTGAAATGCACCATGCTCTCACCTGCCAGGCGCATGCAGGGGTCCTGTTCCATCTCGGCGCCGCCATGTGCCGCGGCGATGCCGGGGTGATACAGTACTGCAACCAGCAGGAGCCCCATCGCGCCTACCCCTGTCATGTGCCTAATCATGGCAAACCCTCCTTGTTTGGACCGTGAGATGATCCGCCAATCGATCCGTCCACGATGACGGAGCTCCCTGCACGGTTGTCAACGCCTGAAGAGATGTGACAACGGACGACGTGATATGCCGGTGTGCAGCAATCACGGGATCGACAATGGCCCCGCAGTTGAGGCAACGCCATCCGGTGAACTCATGGTCACTCGACCAGAGTCCGTCAAGATCTTCAAACTTCTCCTGCACCATCAATCCATCGCAGCGTAGGCACGTCATTGTGTACCTCCTTCCCTGACGTTGTGTCTGATACTCTGCAACCCTTTTCTTCCCACTAGCTGGTTAAGTTGAACGGTTGTTGGGCCGCTTCACGTTCTTGAGTGGTGAGGCGAGCTTGTGCCACCAACAACTCCTTGACCGCCTGTCGATAGGCCACCTCGGCCAATGAGGGCTGAAATGCGTATTCCTGGGGAACGTCCCGCGATGAATCCCATGGCACGAATCCTTGAATCATGTCCGTGCGCGGTTCATACGGCCGACGCGA
>DATEPD010000138.1:0-6280 GCA_035273365.1 Nitrospiraceae bacterium
GTGAGAAAGCATGCACAGAGAGGCGGTGATAGAGCCAAATCGTGGATATCTAGTTTCAATAGAAATGGTGAATACCAGGGCGGAACCAGGCCTGAATATGTTGGGCCTGGTCAGGCAACCTATTGAAAATTGGCGGAGAGGGTGGGGATCGAACCCACGGTCCCGTTGCCAGGACAGCAGTTTTCGAGACTGCCCGATTCGGCCACTCTCGCACCTCTCCGCAAGGTAGAAATCATCCCACGGCGGGGGTAAGGGGAAAATATATTATCGCGATGATCTACTTTGGAGGGAGCTTACCCTGGGGGGTATGATTTTTCAATCGGTTTTCTTTTCGCTCGAAGAGCCAGTACGATAGCCGATCCAACGGCGCTGATGGGATTTAGAGGAGGGGACTGGTGAATTCGGGCCTTGGTGAGCCGACTATAGCTTTTCCGCCCATTGAGTCGATCGCAACTGCAAGTTGGTCTGCGCCGATTGCGATGGAGGATCGGACGATTCATGTCTGGAGCTTTTCACTCGTGGGAAGCCAATGTTTCGTGGAGCAGTGCCGATCCTGGTTGAGTGGGGAAGAACAGAGGAGGGCGATCCGGTTTATCCGGCATCAAGATTATGTGCGGTTTGTGCTTGCGCACGGTGGTCTGAGGGCAGTCCTCAGCCGGTATCTTGGGATTGGTCCCGGCGTGATAGAGATGCATCATAATACAGCGGGTAAACCCTCCTTGACGGGTGAGTTAGACGGTCAGCCCGCGATTACATTCAATATGTCGCATGCGCATGGCCGTACCCTCATAGCGGTTTCAAAGGGGCAAGAGATTGGAGTTGATCTCGAACGAGTTCGTTCGGACATAGAGGTAGAAAAGCTTTCCCTACGTTACTTTGCCCCTTCCGAACACGCCACGATCATGCAGTTGACTCGGGCGCAGCGTGCGGCAAGGTTCTTCCGCTACTGGGTCGCAAAAGAGGCGATGCTCAAAGCGCAAGGTATCGGGCTCAGAGCCTTGAGTCAGTGCGAAGTTCTCTTGTCATCGGACAGAATCGGCGCGAAGGTTCTGGTTCCGGCGGGCTTTCCGTTCCAAGACGATTGGGGGATTCGTTTTCTCTTTTGTGGAGAAGGCTGGGACGCAGCGGTGGCCGCGCGGAGACTGGATTGGGTGGTGTGTGACGCGCGAGAATGGCGCGACGGGCGAGATGGTTGAGACAGACGACTGTTCCAGGGTTTTAGAGCCTCGAACGTCGGAGCGTGCTTTTCTCGCGTGGCTCGCTTTTGCCGACGATCGCGCGCGTGTTATGGAGCTGAAAGCGGGTTTGTCGCTGATGGTGTATCGCGGAGTTGTTTAAAAAACTTCTGAATGAGGGCGTGACTCTCCTGTTCGAGGACCCCTCCAGTTACAGCAACCCGGTGATTCAGCTTCGGCTCAGATGACAGGTTGAACACCGATCCGCAGGCGCCGGCTTTCAGGTCCCATGCCCCAAAGACGACTCGGGAAATCCTCGCGAGGATGATCGCACCGATACACATCGAGCATGGCTCCACGGTCACGTAGAGAGTTGTGTCGGTCAACCGCCACGTGCCAAGCATGGTCGCTGCGGCGCGGATCGCAATGACCTCTGCATGCGCCGTGGGGTCCTGCCAGAGTTCCCGACAATTGTGAGCCTGGGCCAAAATCTGACTTTCACGCACAATGAGCGCCGCAATCGGGACCTCACCGATCACTGATGCGCGTGCCGCTTCTTCCAGTGCGACTCGCATGAATACCACATCCTGACTCTGTTCATCTATCGGCACGTGATGGTCCTCCGTGATGCCTGTGTCAGGGCCGCACTCGCCAAACGGTTGTGGAAGAACGATGTGACTTACAATAAACTGAAGATATCGCCGGATGCTCAAAAAGGTTGCCCAGCAAGGCCGCAGCGAGCGAAGAGGCGAGGAGGTACGTACCGCACATCGTGTGCGGCCGTTCGTCCCTATAAAGGGTCTTAGCGAACGGAAAAGCCCCGCTAGTGTTTTCCACCTCTGAAAAACTCAATGTTGAGTCTCTGAGCGATGCGAGAACGCCGCTGGGGGACTTTTTCAGCATCCGGTTAAGATCGGCTCAAGAGATACAAGGGGCCGGTCGGTTGCGGACGGCCGCCTGAGGGCTCAAGGCTGAGGGCAAAGGTTTTCGCCTCCGTGAAGCTCGGAACCTTCTTCACGAGAAGGTGAGCGGTCTCTCCGTGATCCACTTGAAAGACCCCGAGGCTCATGGGTTTGTCGTAAATGGCCCATAGCTGATAGGTTGTGCCAGTGGGATTTTCAGGCAGGTTCACGGAGTAGAGCCAGGCGTTTTCTGTTCGAGCATCGTACAGCAGGAATCCCGCGGCTCGTTTCGCCATGTCCGATCCGGTGAGGGATACGGCTTTGATGTTGGGAATTCGAAGGAGTGTGGCTAATTCGTCTTGCGGAGTCCCAACGATGCGACCACCGCCTCGCTGGCTTAATTGCACACGAGTTTCTTCCAGTTCCACCTCACGCTGGGCGAGTTGTTCTTTGGCTTCCGCCGCTTCGTTGATTCGTTGCTGTAATTCATTGCGCAATGCGTCGAGGACTTTGGCTTGGTCGTTTGCCTCACGCTGCATGCCAGCAAGTTGTGCCGACTTGTCCTGGAGCGATGCTTCAAGCTGCTGAATGTTCGAGGTATCGGCGGACCGCTGAGTCGACACTTTCCACGCGAGGTATCCGCCGACTGTCACGATCAGGAGCGTAGCCAAGCCGAGAGCCCAGGGTAAGGACAGCGATCGGGCAGGGGCGACGGGAGGAAAGAGATGGTTCATCCATTCGCCTGGTTCCAAACTCGGCCGAGCCGTTTCGTTCACGGTCGCGTCCGCAGGTATTGGTGCCGGGTTTCGTTCGGCCATGATCTTGGCTTTGAGGGAGCGCGGAGGCTTGGTTGGGCTGAGGCTGAATGGGAGGAGTGCGACGACGGATTGATAGTCCTTTAGTGCACTGTGACAGGAGGTGCAGCCGGAGAGCAAGTGGGCTTCCAGCGCTTGTCGCTCAATCCGGTCCAGCGCACCTGCAGCATACAAAGGAACCGCTGCTTCAAGTTCTTCATGCGTCATGTGGGGTCACCATGGTTCCGCCACTGTTGGAGGCCATCCCGCAGTTTGGACATCCCGAGTTTGATCCGTGTCTTGACGGTCCCGAGCGGCTGGTTCAACCGCTCAGCGATCTCGGCATGAGAGAGTCCTTCATAGTATGCCAGTTCGATCGCTTGCTGCTGTGCCTGCGGTAATCCTGCCATTGCTGCTCCGACCGCTATTCGCAGTTCTTGATCGGCCTGTGTCTCAAAAGGGCTTGGACTCAGGTCGGCGACCTGCGCAGCGGCTCCTACTTCCAGGGAACTCGTGGCATGATAGCCTCGTGCAGTTCTTGCCCGTAGCCGGTCGATGGCCCGACTCTTGGTAAGAGTGACTAACCATGCGATCGGGGTTCCACGCCCGACGTCATAGCGGGAGACCTTCCGCCAGATTTCCAAATAGACATCCTGCAAGAGCTCCGCCGCTTCCTCATGACTCCCCAAGATCCTGACTGCCAAGGTGAACAAGAGCGTGCTCGAATGGTCATAGAGCTGGCTGTATGCCTGCTGATCGCCTTTGGCGATACGAGCGAGCAAAGTTGGATCGATCGTTGAGGTGCTGAGTCGTGGAGCTTTATCCATACGCGAGTGAGTTGTGAGGGAACGGCGGCGTCACTTCATGTCCGCCACGACTATAGCATCCTACGGAGAGAACGGGCAAAAGGATGGCAAAAAAGAGGCAGGGCATTTAAAAAACCACCAAAGGGTTCTCTTTCTCAGCCCAGTCGAGAGGTTCGTGCTGCCACCAACCATGCAACGGCCCATTTACTCCCTTCCCAAACCAGGTGGCAGGCCCGGCTGAAGTAAGAACGGATAAGGCCCATTGGACTGGACAGCCCATAACGCCGGGTCATGTATTGGGCCGATGGAAAGAAGAGTGCAGAGGCGTACTGGATTTTCGATCGAAGACCTTGTATCGAGCATAGAAGTGCAAACTCTTCCCGCCCCTGCAGTGATGATTGAACCAGCATACGATCGCGCATCGGGTGAATGGGAATTGAGGGAGATGGTCGCGAATAATGCAGAAGACGGTTGAAGATTGGGTCGGGGATGGTGGAATGGAAGTGATGCATCAATGTCGTCAGCACATTGGCGATCAGGTCGGCCTGGCCCATCGCCTGAGCTTGGTGCACGAATACGGTCCAGTTCAGGGGAGATCGGGTCTGGCGGATCAGCCAATCCAACTCGCAATACCACAGGAGCGGCGTGTGTTCCCCTTTATGAAGAATATGGAGGCAGAGATGTAGGGCAAGATCCGCTTGGCTAAGCGCCCAGGTTTCCATATCCATCCATCGCTGCTTCACAGTTCGTGCCCATACCGGCTCCATAGGAGCGGTAGCGACGAACGGTGGATAAACCAGGGTCCAATGAGGTTCAACCATGACGCCATACTGAGGGTGAATGAACTCGAGCGAATAGGAAAAGGCTTCCAGGAAACCTGTTCGTTGTTCGTGCTGCGTATAGCCGAGCTGGTCGAAGATCTCTTTGAGAGCCGAGAGGTCTTCTCGATGAACGAATAAGTCAAGGTCGTCCATCTGGCGCATTGAACTATCGCCGTACAATTGCATAGCGAACACCGGTCCACGAATCGGAATGCACGCAATTCCTCGCTGCTGGCATGCGGCCAGGATACGTCTGAGCTCTTTCGTCAGCAGCAGATTCCAGGCTGCTTGCCGCACCATCTGTTGCTTGAGGAGATCCAGCAAATGGATCGGGAGGAGGTGCTGGTGGTTGAAATTATTGAGCCAACGAAAGAGTATGGCAGCGACACGTTGGGCAATTGCCTCTTCGATAATCGTCTTCCAGGAATGGTGCGGGAAGGCCTTGAGCTGTTTCCTCTCAGCCTGTCCCTCGATCAACAGCGTCATCAGAAAGGGATGCACTAATGGAAGAGTCAGCATGACACAGCCAAATCGTGGAGGACGGCCGTCTGCACAGCAGGAAGTGCCGCGAATGAATTAGGGACAGTCAAGCCACGAATGGGGACCTGGGTGACAAGACGATAAAGAAAATCGAATTCTCTCTCCAACATGCGGTGGTCCAGAATATCCAGCTTAAACGCCAGTGAGAGAAGTGTCATGAGCGCCTCTCGCTTCGCGAGGGGCTGTATCTCTGGAATGGTGGGTGGGACCGTATGCTCGTTGTCGCTTGAGCTTGAACCCAGCACATAGATGCCGGCTAGTGGAAGGGCCGATGAGCAAAAGGGGGTCTCGGAGAGAGCGGCAGTGAATCGTTGTTTGGGGGTGTAATGCGCCACCGGCGCACAAGATCCAGTCGTGCCAAAGAGAGCATCGATCGCATCATCCCAGAGCCGGAGACCTGGGTAAGCGGGAATGGCCACAATAGTTCCCGCGCGTTCGTCGAGAACCAAACAATCGTCCGCCAAGACGGAGTAGCCTGCCGACAGGAAATTTGCTGCTAAGGTTGACTTGCCTGCACCAGTCGGGCCGACAAATGCACAGGCACCCCAGGGCGTGACCACAGCGGTCCCGTGTAACACTTCTTTTCCCTTGTAGTTAAGCACGAGGGGGAGGACCTGATCCAGGAGAAGATGGTGCAAGGTGTGTGGGGGGATCTCAGGCTGAGGCATGCAGCGAATCGAGTCACTCGCCGTATCAAACAGAAAATCGGCTAGATCGGGAAAGTGGAAGAGGTAGCCATAGGAGACTTTGGCGCAATGCATCCAGGGTGTGTCGTTGGCCAGCAACACATTTAGGAACCATGACGATGGCAAGGGGATGCCATATTGCTGAGGCGTGAACAAAATCTGAAGCTCAGATCCGGCAGTTGTATCCAGAGACTGCGTGAGTTCCAGTTGCGGTATTGTAGTTTCACAATTGAGGATGTGACCACACACGCGATACCGAAAGGCTGTGTCCTGACGACTTGCCTCGACCGTCATGTGGAATACCTGGTAACAACTTCGGCTACAAAGGTAGCAGCGTTAGCGAGGGAGCGAAAGAGATCCGGATGACTACGAAGGAGTTCTTGCTCGATCTGCGCCAGAGGCCTTCTTCCATCGCAGAGTGTCAGCACAGTGAGGCGGGCAGTACCCCATGGAGAGAGGGTTGGAACGAAGGCCGGGTGAGTACGCTGCAAATCTTCCCTGGCAATGAGCATGCCTCTCAATGTGGAATGGGTGAAGCGAGGTACCTCTGTTTCAG
>DATEPD010000139.1:0-4208 GCA_035273365.1 Nitrospiraceae bacterium
GCACGGCCCTCGCGATGGATTTCAAGGTAGAAGGCGCAAAAATCACATCGCTGCCGGCAAAAGGGGATGTGGAGGTATACACCAAGGGGAGGGGGCATCATGATAACAGGCTGAATCCTTGGGGTTTGGAAAAATCCCGTGCGAGGACGATTTCAATTTCATCTTCAGGGGATTTCCCGCGATTGCGCACATGCGCCTGCCAGGACTTGTGTTGACGCAACGATTCGAAGAGGACCTTGAGCAGCTCGGGTTTGATGCGTGCTTCCCACTCGCGCACCCAGGCAAGGTGGTCCTCATCGCCGTCGTACTCATCGGGGAAGGAGGCCTCCAGGCTGAATCGAAAGGTAAAGGTTTTTTCTTCTTGATACATACAGCTCCTCAGGAGCCTATCTGACATTGACCGTTCTACTGCGGCGAGCGACCCATGACCATCTGCGTCGTTCTCGACCGGAAACAATCCTCAACGTATTCCAGCGAATACGCCTCCGGTTTTTTCTGGCCTGCGGCCTAGCACCTGGTCGCGGCTCACTCGCCTCGTCACGAAGGCAATGTCGGATAGACTCCTAGCTGATTGCGAAGTGGCCGGTCCGATCTTATAATACCCCCAAATTAAGGAGTATCACACATGCCTATCTTCGAATATGTCTGCGAGGAATGCAATCATCGGTTCGAGCTCTTGGTCTACGGCTCAACAAAAACCGCCTGTCCAAAGTGCCACGCCACGAAGTTGGAGAAACAAATCTCTTCATTCGGCGTCGGCGGCACAGATGGCTGGGTATTGCCGGGTACTGGTGGAGGGGCCTGCGGAAGTTGCGGTGACCCGCGTGGCCCCGGTTCTTGTTCCACAAATTGACCATGGATTCCGACGAAGAGGCCCTGCGGCGTGTCATACTCACGATCTCCCAGTCCGACCCGCTCATCAAATTACTCGATCAAGTAAGGCTTGGCCGGATGAAACCCACCGATGCTGGGCTGCGTGCCGTGACGACTTCGTGGCTGGGCACCTATCAAAAGATGATGGAATCAGGCGGATTCACCAGTCAGGCTTTACGCCGCATCGACCCACATCCTCGTGTGGCACTTTTGATCGAATGGGGAGTGTTGACGGGTGAGGAGCAGGCGGTCGCCGGTCTCCGCACGAGTTTTGAGCGGGTCCTTGCCGCCGCAACGGAGTGATCGCGTTCCCATGTGGGTTCTCTGGGGCATCGGCGTTCTGCTTCTGACCATCGGTTCAGTAGGAGAAGGACGGGCTGAAGAGGCTCTCGGGACGAGACCGCTTTTGACGATTGCTCCTAAGGATCTCCATACGTTCCTGCCGCCGGACTCTCATATCCTCATCGAGCCTCGCTCAATTGAACAGTTTCTTGACGCACTTGATAAGACCCCGCCCAATTGGGATCTGGTCTATGGCCATGGTCATGACGACCCTGAACATGATGAAAGACTCTTCACGTTGAACCGGGAGAGAGATGCGAAGCGTGCAGGTAATTCCGCATTGACACAGCGCATCACATTTGTCTGGTTCGGTCAATTGTCTCGATATGACGCGGAGGCTGGTGGATTTCGCATTGCGCTCGGTCCGAGGCTCACGCCTACTCGATGGGGTGTCGTGCGTTTCAAATGCGAAGATCTTCCAAGCAATTTAGTGGCGAAGGTGTCCTCCACGATACGGCGCGAACTCGAACAACGATTCGCGCGAGGTGAGTTGGTCAATATTATCGCGGCCATCACCGGACGGCTCATTCCCGACGAATCGGTCATATACGATTTCTCGCATGATCAAGAAGGGGTCGGTGTGATTATGCCGGTGGTGAAGGTGGAACGACTCGATTATCTGCTGACGAATATATCGAATCGGTGAAGCGCGCCGTCTTATGCAAGACGTGCAGGCCATCGAAAGGTTGCTGTGCTAATACGCGTCTTGTGCGCAGCGAAAGCCGGTGCCACTAGGCCGACTGTCCATCAGGCCCCAGTCGCGGTCGCTGGTCCGAAGACTAATAGCAGGCTTGAGCCAGGATCCTCCCCGCATCGCTTTGATCGCACCGCGCGCAGGCCCCTGAGGGTCTGAGAGAGGCGCGTCTTTGTAGTAGTTTGGGTTATACCAATCCTGCACCCATTCAGCGACGTTGCCCGCCATATCGTAGAGTCCGTAAGGACTCATCGACTCAGGAAAACTTCCAACCGGTGTCGTGAGCACTTCTCCTTTGATGCCTTTCTCTTTTGAAATCTTCGCGCCATCACCCTTGATCCAGAAGGCATCCCAGTCGGCTCCGCTCTGAAAGTGGATAGTTCGTCCGGCCCAATAACTGGCGCTGTTGGCCTTCGTGAAGTCCCACTCGTTTCCCCAAGGATAGCGGCGGCCATCGGGGCCGCGCGCCGCCTTTTCCCATTCCGCCTCGGTCGGCAGGCGCTTGCCGATCCAGGCGCAGTAAGCCACGGCATCGTCCCAACTGACATTGATCACAGGATGTGTGCCAATGCCGGAGATCGGTGCGTTGCTCTCCCACAATGTGGAAGCCGGGTTCGAGTTTGCAGGGGCGCGATGTCCGGCCGTCTGGACAAATCGTGCATAGGCATCGTGTGTGACTTCGTATCGGTCAATCCGGAACGCTCCAATGGAGACGAGGCGCTGTGGTTGTTCGTCGGGAAGACCATCGCTGCCCGCCGGATCCCCCATCAGGAATTCTCCGGAAGGAACCAATGCCATGTCATCGGAAAGAAGCGCGCCCATGGCTAATGGCGGATGGCTTATGGTCAGAACAAGAAACAAGAATGAGAGGTAGATCGTCGAAGTACAATTCGGAATCATTGTGGGCCAGAAAGAATCAACAATGAGTGCTCAGCATTGACGCGTAGTGATCGTGTTTCATAGGGTAATGCAGTCATGATCGAACAAGTCAAGCGATGGCCCATGCTGGGAAACAATCTCGCTGACTGCCCTTTCACGGAGCACTCACTGGCTGCCGATCTCGCGTCAGAAAATCTAGCAGCGGCATCAGTGGACCGTCGACTCCGCATCTATATCACGCGTCGCGCGATCGGAAATCCCATAGGCGTGAAGGGCCAGAGCGCCGACGAGGAGGAGGTCGACGGGTGAGCCGGTCTCGTCTACAAATTGGGTCAAGAGTTTGATCAGATATTTAGCGGTGAGAGTAGGCAAAGTACACTGCCTCCGGCAAACATGCGATAGTCCCGGAAGTCGATCGGACCGAAATCGGACGGCAACGGAGCCCGGTCGAAGAGAGACGTGAGGACGCGACGGTACTGTGTGTGCCACTGACAGGCCGTTTGATACGCCTGCTGCATCGCTGGATCAGATTGCCAGGGCGTAAGATCAAGCTGATCGTTCAAGAGAATTTCCAGCCAGAGTACACGCTGTCGTCGCACGGTGCGAAGGGCGTCATCGATCGAATCAGTGCCCTGGTACGCCGGCAGCAGTTTGAGTGACGCAGTCGAGTGGTGAGAAGCGAGTCCTGACATGGGGCTAATATAACACAGCATGCTGGGTGAAGAACCCGTCACGCTGGAAAACCCATTGCGCAAATAGCCGCCGTCATAACCGCCAGTGGCAGTAGACCTGAAACAATTGACGCGGGGTGGAGGAGCATCCACTCCGCATCGGCTTCATGCGACAGGAGATTTCCGGTGACCAGATCTCTCCACATCCTGACTCTTCTCGTCCCCTCCTTACGCTGCCAAGTCGCCTCCTCGCCGAGCCAGACCATTCCACACCCTCCCGACCTGCACAATGCCGATTGGGCGAACCCTGCTGGGTCGTCAACTATGTTGATGTGGATTCCAGCGTGGTGGCCAAAGACTTTCATTACCACGAACGTACAGCACAGTGTTCGAGTCACTATCGACGAGCGGGTGGAGCGCGGGAGTCAACTGGGTCTTATCGGATTTTCCGGAGTTAATGACGTTGACTATGGCGTGCTTGAGGAAATGACCGCGATTCTTTAGGATCAGGTGAGACAATCGCAGGCACGCTGATATCAAAACTCGTATCTCCTCCATCGTCGAACCGGTCCTTCCCCACACTATAGATCTTCTGTTGCGTCGGACTCCACAACATCGGTAATCCGCTAAAGGGATCGTAGTAGGACAAGCCGACTTGAGCGAGTTGATTCGGTACGGTGGTTTGAGCGCTCGGGTGCCGTAAGGCGATCTGCAACGAGGCAAGTCGCAGTCTGGCGTCAAGCTCCTTG
>DATEPD010000140.1:0-3006 GCA_035273365.1 Nitrospiraceae bacterium
AAAATGCGGTCATGGCTGCCGGCGAGGTATGGTTCCTCCCAAGCGTGTTTGAATTCCTTAAACCGATTGAGCATTGGGTATAGACCCATGTTCATCGTGCCCATGTTCAGTGAGGCCACTTCCGGTTTGAACTGATGTGCTGGACGAAGTCGATCTTCAAGCGACATTGTCGGTGCGCCACCTGTAGTCAGGTTGATCACCACATCGCTAGCCTCTTTGATAGCGGGCAGAAACTGCTTAAACAGTTCCGGATCCTGAGAGGGGCTACCATCAATTGGATTACGAGCATGTAGGTGAACAATTGAGGCGCCAGCCTCAGCGGCACCAATCGCCGCTTCGGCAATTTGACCTGGTGTTACCGGCAGGTAACGGGACATGGAAGGTGTATGAATTGCGCCGGTGACCGCGCAAGTGATGATGACTTTACGAGCCATGGAGACCTCCTGGTTACTTTTATTTTGGTGTTCAGGATGAAGTGATGCCGTCAGGAATTTGGTGCTTGACGCTTGTGCGCAGCGAGAGCCATAAGGCGACGGTCACGCCAGGCGGATCGCAACGCAATTCCTTCGAGTTCAAGTTTTTGGCGGCGCTCGTCATGTACTCGGGCGACTGCTGATTCCGACCAATCAAAAGCATTTTCGGAATTGATCGTTTCGCGATTTTGCTGACCGTAGCGTTTGGCATAGTCAGATACGCCGGCAGGGGCGTTGAGATCGATGGTTTCGAAGGGGCCCATAAATGACCAGCGGAGGGCGAGTCCATCTTTGAGCACCCGATCAATATCCTCAGAGCTAGCAAAGCCTTCCTCATGCAATTTGAAGCATTCGTTGAGGACTGCTGCTTGGACTCGGTTCAACAAGAAGCCGTAGATCTCTCGGGATAGAACGACAGGGCTCTGCCCTGCTGCGGTGTAGATCTCATGCGCTCGAATCATCACTTCAGATTCTGTCCACGGCGCAGGGCAAAGCTCCACAAGAGGAACTAAGTAAGGTGGGTTGGTAGGGTGTGCAACTACGCAGCGCCCCCGACCTGGTAGATCCTTAGTGAACTCGGAGGCCGGTAACCATGAAGTTGAACTGGCAAGAATCGCGGCCTTGGGCGCCAATACATCCATTCGACTGAAAATGTCGATTTTCGCCTCCACCGTTTCCCGAACGTTTTCCTGTACGAGCACCACATCACGTAGCGCATCAGCCAAATCGGGAACACACGTAATACGTGCAAGTACGGTGAGGGGCGCGTCATTGAGAAGATCAAACTCTGCGAGCTCGTTAAGTCTCGCTTCGATGTAGGCATGGCTGTTCTGCATTGTCTGCAGATCCATATCGTGTAAACGCACCGGATGTCCTGCCCGAGCAAAAACAATCGCCCAAGCTCTCCCAATCAGGCCCGCGCCAACGATTGCAATGGGGCCACGCTCTGTCGCAGATGGAGTTGTACTTCGCATGATGTTCTCCAAATTTTGTATTTATGTTTAGGAGTAATCGTTTGAGCGGTTGGTGAACCATGCTGACGCTCAGATGTTCGCTCTGAGACAGATGCTATCCACTGTGATCACAGATCACAAGCAAATAATTCTGATCGTCTGACGATCGGCTATGGAAGGGATTCGCGGGTCGAGATAGCTCCCGCAACGGCCTGAGCCTCAGTGGGTCGGCGCGCTTCAGGTTTTTGTGCGGGAATAGAAAAGGTTTTTTTCGGGATTGAACCTTCGCGTTAAATAAACGCAGAAAAGCCCGCCTGACGAGCGGGCTCCTCAATCAGATCTTTCAGCCTGCGTGGCCGTGACCCGCTTCACGAAGGAAAGCGCGTACCGTGTCACAGAACTCCAATGGGTTTTCAGTCATTGGATAGTGGCCAGTACCTGCGAGCACGGCGATCTTACTGCCAGGAATTCGAGATGCCGTTTCCTCAACCTTCTCTTGGTACACCAACCAATCGGCGTCACCGCGCAGAAGTAAAACAGGCGCTTTGATCTTTCCAACTTGTTGCCGCTGATCAAAGTTCGCATAGCCTGTCAGGTCACCTTTCATCACCTGCGGCGTGGTGCGCGAGATCTGCCACACCACCTCCCTTGCACGATCAGGTGGAGTGCGATTGCCCGTCATCGAACGCGACCAGGCACCGATGATCTCTGGCCCATTCATGAGCAGCATATCGAGGAAGAACTCGGAAACCGTTGGGGTGAAATCTGCCCCCTCGGCTGAAATGATCGCACTGTACGCATCGGGTCGACGTGCACCCAATTCCAGCACCAGATTGCCGCCCATGGAGCATCCCATGATGGCGGGTTTCTCAAGTCCCAAGGCCTCCATAAGATGTTCGTTGAACTCCGCATGGCGAGTGAGGCTGTGGAATGGGCCTGATTCGGGTAGCTCTGATTTGCTGTGCCCTGGGGCGTCAATTGCAATGACGCGGAACTCATCTGAGAGACCGTCCAGTACGTGCCTGTACATTAGAGAATCTTGTGATGCCGCGTGGAAGCAAACGAGTGGACGCCCCTCCCCTGCTTCTTCGTAGTAAACGCGAATTCCATCCACGGTGATGTACCGTCCTACCGTCTCTTTCCCCGACGGCTTAGGCCCGGGAGAGTACGAGACTGGTGGGTTATTATTAGCTTTCCCTACACGCTTCATTGCGTCGAACGCGCGGGCCATCACATCTACGTACTGCCATGCAGCAACCACGTTGCCCTCAAGCTCAAGTTTTCCCAATCCAGGGGACAACGCTTCAAACCAGTCGATCTTTCCGTCAAGAACGCGCTGCCACTCATCATCAGCACCAGACACGATGATGTCAGCGCCCAACGGGCTTCCTTCCGGGTAAACCGCAACGACTTTACCGGCGAGAACCGCAAGCGTTGAGAAACCTGTGCTGTGCTTGAATTGAATGCGCCCATCAAAATAGCGAGCAGCGGCAGTCCAATCAGCATCACCGTTTAACTCGTCGGCGAATTGGCTCAACCATTTGGCATCATTAATAAGGGTCATGACTTTCTCCTAGCTT
>DATEPD010000141.1:0-4315 GCA_035273365.1 Nitrospiraceae bacterium
TTCATGCTCCCGCGCAGTTTTCGTTCTTCACGCAACAGCTGATCCGTTCCTGTCCCGACGCGCAGTTCTTTCACGTGGATGTATCGCTGCCGCAACGCTACTTTTACGATCGGCAGCTCTTTCCTCTCGTCCATTGCGAAGTGGATCTCACCGGCGATGGCCGGATTCAGTCGATTCAGGCACTGGAGTCGCCCTGGGACACGGACTACGGTCTCCCACCGCTCACGATTATGGAGCTATCGACGGATAATCCGTCGCCCAACCCGAATCATGGCGGTCGTGGTTCGCTTGTGGTGCGGATGGATGAGAAGGAGCGTGTGTTAGAAGGTGACGATGCCGATGTGATCCAGCACCTCCACCAGCTGCTGGTGCGGCATGACCCCGATATTCTCTTAACGGACTGGGGCGATTCCTATCTTCTGCCGCCTCTCATGGTCATGGCGGATCGGCTGCATCTGCCGCTCGCGCTCAATCGTGATCCCCATCGATCCATCGGCGTCAGGAAACCCCATTCGTATTTTTCGTATGGCCGCATCCTGTCCCATGCCGGCGCCCGCACGTTGTCGGGACGGTTGCACCTCGATCGGCACAATTCCTTTGCGCTGGCGGAAATGGGCCTAGACGGCCTCATCGAGCAGGCCCGTGTCGCGAAGGTCGATCTGCAGCAGATGGCCCGCACGACGACAGGGACGGGGATCACATCGATGCAGCTCGAAACGGCTTGTCGCGACGGCCTGTTGATTCCCTACCGGAAGCAGGAGCCCGAATCCTTCAAATCCGCGCTCGAGTTGCTGCAGACCGATCAGGGCGGATTGGTGTTTGCGCCGATCGTCGGCTATCACGAACAGGTCGGTGAACTGGATTTTTCTTCGATGTATCCCGCCATCATGACACGCTTTAACATCTCGCCCGAGACGGTCAATTGCCGGTGCTGCCGCGATGAACCGACCGCGCAGGTGCCGGAGATCGGCCATCACATCTGCCTCCATCGCCGGGGATTGGTGCCTCGCACGCTGGCCCCGTTGCTCGAAAAGCGCGTGCGGTACAAACAGCTCATGGCCGCGGCGACACAGCCGGCGGCGAGGGCCGTGCTCGATCAACGGCAAACGGCGCTTAAGTGGCTGCTTGTCGTCTCGTTCGGATATTTGGGGTACAAAAATGCCCGGTTCGGTCGGATCGAAGCGCACGAGTCTGTGACCGCTTACAGCCGCGATCTGCTGCTGCAGGCCAAGGAGGTGGCCGAGCAGCAGGGCTATCGTCTGCTGCATGCGATTGTGGATTCGCTCTGGCTCGTCAAGCCCGGCGCGGTCAGGGCAGACTACGACAGACTTGCGCAGGCGATCACCGAGCGGACGAAGCTTTCGATCGGCGTGGAAGGGCTCTATCACTGGATTGGGTTTCTCCCGTCACGGGTCAATCCGCTCATGCCGGTGCCGAATCAGTTCGTGGGCCTGTTTGACCATGGCGCCATGAAAATCCGCGGCATCGAAATCCGTCGTAGCGATGCCCCGTTCCTCGTCAAGCGGGCACAGGCGGATGTATTGCGCTGTCTGAGTCAGGCACGGACGCTGGCCGAGTTGCGCGAACGGATTCCGCAGGCATTGGAGATCGTCCATACCTATCGGCGCTATCTCCAAGATGGTCACGCGACCGTTGAAGAGTTAGCCATCGCAAAATCGCTCTCGAAAGAGCCGCAGGCCTATCACCATCAGACCTTGTCAATGATTGCTGCGCAAGAACTGCTCGCACGCGGCCTGTCGCTCCAAGCTGGCGACACGATTCACTACATCATTACGGATGCCGACGCGGCCTATCCGTCGGACCGGGCGCGCGCGGTGGACGGACTCGATGGAGCCTGGAGTTACGATGTCTCGGCCTATGACAATCTGCTTTTGAAGGCGATCCTCGTACTGTTGACGCCCTTCGGCGTGACGGCGACCTCGCTGAACCAGTCGACCAATCCTACCAGCCGTGCTGTTCATGACTCGACCGATGGCAACTATGCCGGCCTATCATCAGAGACCTAGCAGGCTGCGGAAACTATTTCGGCACAGCAGAATTCTGATGTCTGCAAGTCTAGAACACCGAAGGGTATGCCTCGGGCTCGCTCACTGCGGCCTTGCGGGAAAGGCCCTTTTGAACATCCGTGGCACTCGGGTGAACTTGAGACGTCTCTATGATGAGTAGAAGGTGCGGACGATCTCCGTCGTGTTGAAGAGCATCATGTCGAGGCGAGTATACACCGCGTGGCCGAAGTAGTGGTCGCGCACATTCATTGACCCGGTGGAATCTTTGTAGTCGGCAAGAATCCCCAGTCCCTCACTCGGGATGCGGACGGCACGGCGAGCACATTCGAGCCATCGTTCAAATCCATCAAACGGTTCCACGATTTCCCATATGGCTTTATTGGCGGCCTTTCCTGCATCGGTCGTCGGCACGGCATCGCTGCCGGCCACGGCCAGCTCTTGTACATAGTCTCCACCCCATGCGATAGGCATTTCCATCGTGATCTGGGGCAACTCCATCTTCGAGAGCCAGATTTTTCCATCCGTCCGAAGATTTCGATGATTGACGATGTGCAGCAGTTTGCCCAATCCAGACGGATCCCACCCGTATCGTACCGGCATGCCCAACGTGACGACATCCAGGGTTGCTCCATTGAGGAGGGTACCCTTCGATAACAATGGAGCGATACGTTGGATCGTCGTCGTGATGTCTGGTCGATTGACTTGCGAGGCATTTGCCGACAGGAGATCGAACAGCCGTGTCCGGCTCCCGGTCGAAGCCACAGATAAGAGGTTCGAGACAAGGGCGAGGACTAACCCGGCCTGCCCATGAGCTTTCACGAGGATTCGATCTCCTTGGCCCAGCCCGTGAGTCTCGCACCAGTCACGGAGACGTCCGAGCATCGAGACAGCTGCCACTGCACGGCCCAGGTGATGGTGTTCGCAGGACCAGAGCTCGCGGATGCAATGGATCGGACGATCCAGGCCTTGGTTGAGTAACTGTCTCATCAGTTCCACATAGGCGTTCGTGAAATTGCCGGCATCCCCGATTTGCTCATCGAGAAACCTCTTGGTGGCGTCATCATTGATGAGCGGTGGTTTCAACCCTCCAGGCAATGGTGATAAGCCATTACTGTTTTCGCGCATCAGAGCCAATAGGGCATCGAGGCCCGCGACGCCGCGTGAGTAGCCACGCTTGAGCCCGCCCAGCTCATCCAACCGTTGCACCCCAAAGACATCGGTTCCCATGATGGAGCCGTGCAGCAAGACGATCACGCGGACGCCCGTATACGAGAGGCGCGTACCGAGCGCGGCCATCGCCTCTTGCCCGAAGGACGACTCTGACAGGACGGTCGGGGTGACCTCGCGAATGGTGATCCGCTCGCCAGGATTCTTTCGAGACATTTCGTCATGTTGAAAATTGTTTTCGCTCGGCATGGGGGTTACATACCCGAAGTTAGTGAGGGACTGCAACGGAAGATCAGCAGGATGCTGAAAAAGTCCGCCAGCGTTATTGGAAGGTTAAGGCTGAGGCGCTACGGTTGAGTAAACAAGAGCCTGATCGACGCTTAACTTTAACCTCGACTTTAGCCTTCTTCAGGGCTGCGGCCTTGCCTGCGGAACAGCGCGTCCTTGGATGAAGAGGTTGTCTTGGCAACCTCAGGGCGGGCGGGTGAAGTTACTGCTGGGGTTGGGAGGGTGAGAAGGCCGCCCTTTTGAGCATCCTTAGACTAAGCCCACCATGAGACACTGGGTTTATCGAATAACCGTCGGGGTAGGGTCGAGTTGGTTGAGTGCTGGTTTGGGCTGGATCTGGTTCTTGAGCATGACGGCGGTCGCGCTACAAGTTTTGCTGTCCACGTCGATCTGGCGATCGACGATCTTCACCCCCTGTAAATATTCTTGAACGATTTCCTCCCGTGTGACTTCGACATCCTGCTCGGCGGCGCCCCCCGCCCGTTCACGCACTCGGTCGACCATGTGCTCTTTCACCAAAATACGAATCTGTTTGGCCAGATCGGTACGGGCAGACAGTTCCGATACCCGTTGGCACATGATCTGTCCTTTCGCCATGTCGCCTTGACCTTTACCGACGAGATACTGGTCCGATGAATAGGTGCTGCGATCTTCAACCGTCCGGCGCAACAAGGCTGGCGCTTTCGAGGAGTCTCCTTGTCCTGTGTGCTGATTGAGTTGGTCAAACGATTGCTCCGCGTGGGTTCGAACATCGCCTGAATCGGCAGCAAACGAGCGCAACGGCAGCAGGATAGAACAGGCTACGACGATCAACACAACCAATAACTGACCAC
>DATEPD010000142.1:0-3221 GCA_035273365.1 Nitrospiraceae bacterium
CCCGGAGAACGTGAAATCCCAAGAGAATCAGGATCAGGGCAAGGAACACGAGTGCAAACGGAATGAGCATCATGATCGGGCCTCTTTCTGTTTGGAGAGGGGTTTCACGCGCAAGCGCAATCCGTCCACGCCTGTGACTTCCGCTTCCTCGCCGGGCTGGAGCGGTTGCTCGCTGACGGCCTCCCACAGTTCGCCATGGACAGCGAATTGTCCGTGTGGGGCCAGCGCCGTTTTGACAATCCCAACAAGGCCGACCATTTCTTCGCGGCCGGTCATGGGTTGGCGGCGCATGGCCTTCACCCCCATGCCGACGATGAAGAGGGAAAAGAGGGTTGCCAGTGTGACCACCGGCAGGATGACCGACCAGGAAATCTGCAAGAATTCTACATCGGTTTTGATCAGCATCACGGATCCCAGCAGCATCGAGATGACTCCGCCGATGGCCAGCAAGCCATAACTGGTGACGTTGGCCTCCAAGATGAAGAACCCGATTCCGAGGAGGAATAATAGGAGGCCCGCATAGTTCACGGGCAATGACTGGAAGGAGTAGAAGGCCAGGATCAGACTAATGGCGCCGACGACACCCGGCAGAATCGCTCCGGGACTATACAACTCGGCGATGATGCCGATGGTACCGATGGTCATGAGCAGATAGGCAATATTCGGATCGCTGAGTATCTTAAGGAATTCAAGGCGAGGCCCCATCGGGAATTCACGCAGGACTGCACCAGCCGTTTGCAAGATGATCGGACCGGAAGGGAGGCCGACTGTACGGCCGTCCAACTGCTTGAGCAGGGCCGACACGTCGTCGGCCACCACATCGATAATCTTCAGCTTTAAGGCTTCTCGTTCCGTCACGGATACGCTCTTCCTGACGGCATCTTCTGCCCAGGCGACGTTCCGCCCCCGTTGTTGGGCGATCGATTTGAGGTAGGCCACGGAATCGTTCTCAACCTTCTCCATCATCTCCTTGTCCATCTTTTCCCCGCCCATGGCGACGGGATGGGCCGCGCCGATGTTCGTGCCGGGCGCCATCGCCGCGACATGCGCAGCCATGGTGATGAAGACGCCGGCCGAAGCGGCGCGTCCACTCGACGGCGAGACATAGACGATAACTGGAATTGTGGCGCCGGTGATGTCCTTGATAATGAGCCGCATCGAGGTGTCGAGACCGCCCGGCGTATTCAAGCGGAAAATCAAGGCCTCAGCCTTGTCCTCCTGTGCTGCTATGAGCGCGTCGTGCAGGTATTCGGCAGAAACAGGATTGATGACCCCTTCATAGGTGGCGAGCGTCACATACGACTCGGCTTGCGCAGTCGATGGTGCTGCGGCCAAGGCGATGATGATCACAACTGTTGTGATAAGCAGGTGGAAAAGCAGGAAGCGGGGACCACGACTTGGGACATTCATGGCTGTGTCCCTCCCTTGAACCTGCGCCAGAGTGCGACAGGTCAAGCAAATCCAGCATACGAGCCGCTCAATACCCTGTCAAGGAAGGGGAGGAGGTGGGCGAGAGGGCCAGTTTGTATTCAACCGGCCCATCCTTTCTATCAAAGTTGGTCTGGCGTCTGACTATTGTGCCGGGTAACTGTCTATCGGGATCATCAAGTGAGCATAGGGTGTGCCAGACCACATGACCCATGGTCCACCGTTTTTCGAATTCGTTGACACGTTGTTTAGTGCCGCTACGTCGGGTACGAGTACCATGATGTGCGCGCCGACTCCTTCCACCCAATCATCTCCCGGCTTTGGGGCCTTCGCATATGGATCCGTATTGCTCACCGGGGTGTCGCCTTGTAGCATGTATGCGATTCCGACTTGCGTGTATGTCGGCTTCGTTTTGTTCTTCACCGCGTCCTTAAAATTGAGCCATGGTTCGTTCATGCACATGGGGTCCGTGCCAGGTGTATTGGGATTGTCAGGCATGCAGGTCCAACCATTCGTGCCCTTGCGAAGCTCTTTTCCATCTTGATCCATAATCGTCGCGTTTTTGGATAATGACGCAGGCCCCGCATGTTCTGCGCGCGCGAGCTCAGTGGCATGACGCACAACGTCACGCCGCGCGCCACCTTCGCCAAATACCGATGAAAGAGGCAATGCCACGGCGACTGTGATGACCAGAACTCCTGTCAGTGCGACGGCTATTGATGTCCTGAATCTTGTCATAGGCCTCTCTCCTTTCCCAATGTGACTGCAAAACTTTACCCTAAGCACTAAGGTATTTGGAAGTCCAATTGGTGGAAGAGCCCGGGATATTCTGCGTGTTCGGCTTGGCTTGGTCATGAGCGCCATACGTGACTGGCACCCGACAAGTGACTGAGTTATAGTTCTTCGGAGAGTTCAGTGCTTCTTCAGTCGGAGGCGGGTACGATCTCATGGCCTTTGACAATGGCATGACGCGATGAAATTTGAACGATCATCCTGCCCAATCACCACAGTCCTGGATATCCTGGGAGACAAATGGACGCTATTGGTGGTGCGAGATCTTGTATTGGGCAAAAGACGCTATCAGGAATTCTTGTCCTCTCCGGAAGAAATAGCGTCAAACATCCTTGCTAACAGGCTGAAGAGATTACAGGCTGGCGGTCTAGTGAGCCGGCATGCCTACCAGCAAAACCCCACTCGCTACGAATACCTCCTGACAAAAAAAGGAAAGGGTCTAGAGCCAGTTTTGGAGGCGATCATCGTCTGGGGGCAGAAGCATTACCCCGGCACGAAGAGATTTCCACGCGTCGATCGCCGCTAAGGGCTCGAGTGGATCGGCATCAACCCACCCTCGCCACTTTTTCTTCGACCCGTTTGATTGTAAAGACTCCTACGCCTCTCGTAATTGTCACTTTCCCAGTCCGGCTCAAGCGACTCACTTCTGCATAGAATTCGTTTGCGGTGAATTCCGGGTAGCGAGCCGTCAAGGCCTCGAACTGGCCTTCGGGAGAGGTTTGAAGGAAATCAAAGACCCGGTCGGTTATAGGTTTCTGTACTGCCATCACGATTTCTCCTTTCGGCTCTCTGCAGATCAGTGAACTGACTCTGATATCTAACTGGTCTAAGTATCATGAGTGTCTCGTAACGACGGCTCAAAGTGATGCAGGCGTTGGAGCGGCGGAGACTGGGGAATCGGTCGCGTTAGGAAGGGCCGGGAAGCGCGAGAGATGAGACAGTCGGCGTGACTGAAACGCCTAGCCGGTATGCTACGCGCGAGAGGCAAATTGGTCAAGCTG
>DATEPD010000143.1:0-4080 GCA_035273365.1 Nitrospiraceae bacterium
TGGACGCATCAGAATTCTTCCAGAAGGATGGACAAATAATTACCTCGGCTGGATGAGGGATATCAAAGATTGGTGCATCTCACGTCAAATTTGGTGGGGACACCAAATTCCCGCCTGGTATTGCCGCAGTTGCAACAAGGACTTGATCGTCGAGGGGGCCGCAGCCACGGCTTCAGCCATTCAATCCCAACGACTGACGATTCTCCAAGACGCAACACCGATTGTCGGGAAGACCTCGCCCTCAACCTGCCCGACATGCGGCGGCCTTGATTTTATTCGCGACCCCGACGTCCTCGACACCTGGTTCTCATCTGCCCTCTGGCCCTTCTCTACGCTGGGATGGCCTGAGAACACGATTGAGCTAAAGACGTACTATCCGACCTCAACCCTCGTCACCGGGCTCGACATTCTATTTTTCTGGGTCGCCCGTATGATCATGATGGGTCTGAAGTTCATGGGCGATGTCCCCTTCCGCGAGGTCTACATCCATGCCTTGGTCCGCGATGCCGAGGGGCAAAAGATGAGCAAGTCGAAAGGCAACGTCATCGATCCCTTGCATGTGATGGAGGAATTCGGCACAGACGCACTCCGCTTTACGCTCGCCTCGATGGCCTCACCCGGACGCGATATCAAGCTCGCGGAGGAACGGATCGAAGGCTACCGCAATTTTGCAAACAAGATCTGGAACGCGACCCGTTTCAGCCTCATGAACCTCGATGGGCCACGAATGGCCACCCCACCATCCGAACGCACTTTTCCCGACCGCTGGATTTTGAGTCGCCTCAATCAGGCAATTCAGTCGGTGACGTCCGAGTTGGAAGCCTATCGGTTTGACCGCGCAGCGAGCGCGCTGTACCAATTCATCTGGCATGAGTACTGTGACTGGTACCTTGAACTGATCAAACCCACCCTCCAGAACCCGGCGAGCCCGGAAGCACCAGGGACCAGACAGACCCTCGTCGAAACGCTCGAAACCTCGATGCGCCTCCTGCATCCGTTCATGCCATTTCTCACGGAAGAGATCTGGCACACGCTCCCGCACCAGGGCGAGAGTATCGTGATTCAGCGCTATCCCGTACCAGATATGACATGGACTGCACCAGAGATGGACGAACAATTTACACTGCTCGAACAGACCATCGGCCTGGTCCGCACATCGCGTGTCCTCTTGAACTATCCACCGGGACAGCAGATCACGTTCTACGTCGCGCACAATGAGCCCCAGCAACAGGGTCACTTGGACCAACTTCGAAGCTATCTTGCCCATCTCGGCCGTGGAACAGTCGTTCTAACCCCAACAAGCCATTGGCCGGCCGGCAATCTTCTCCGATTGGTCACAGAGGGTCTATCCGTCGGCATTGCAGTAGCGGGCGAGGTCGATCTCAACAAAGCGCTGGATCGCATCATGAAAGAGCAATCAGAGCAGACTAAGGAGATCAAGCGGCTGGAAGGAAAACTGCACAATCAGGAGTTTACTGCCAAGGCCCCGCCGGAGGTCATTACCGATCACCAAGATCGCCTGGCAAGCCTGCGCCGGGACCAGGCCATGCTCACCGGCAGTGGACAACAATTGCGGGCCATGCTGGGAACGTAACCGATGGTCAAACCCCCGGTTGCCGACATACGGCGCGCCGTTCTAACCGCACTCCAAGAAGACCTCCGCCTCGGTGACATGACGACGGCTGCACTCTTTCCCTCTCGGGTACCAGCGCTCGCACGCATCATTGCCCAACAACCGCTGGTGGTTGCCGGTGTCGCAGCAGCGGTGCAGACCTTTCGAACGGTCGATGCATCTCTTGTTTTGTCCATCAAGCGCCAAGATGGAGACCCTGCACAGAATGGAGACTGTCTCCTTCAGATCGAAGGTGATGGACGCTCCATCTTGAGGGCCGAACGAGTGGCCCTGAATTTTCTCCAACACCTCTCCGGTATCGCCACACTGACGCGTCGTTTTCGCGACGCAGTTCGAGGATACCCCGTGACGATCCTCGACACGAGAAAGACGGTCCCCGGCCTTCGCACGCTTCAAAAATGGGCGGTCCTCCTCGGCGGGGGAACGAGTCACCGCCATTCGCTGAGCGACGGCATTCTCATCAAGGACAATCATCTGGCCCTCTTGAACCACACAACAGCGCCCGTCCGAACTGCCTGCCGTAAGGCGAAAACCAATGCTCCTCAAACGGCAAAAGTCATCGTGGAAGTGGAATCGCTCGCGGATGTTCGGCAGGCCCTCGCAGGGCGAGCCGACATCATTTTGCTGGATAACATGGTCCCTGCGACTGTCCGTCAAGCCATCCGGTTGATCAAGGGTCGAGCGCTAGTGGAGGTGTCCGGAGGTGTCACCTTGAAGAACGTCCGAGCGATGGCAGCAGCCGGCCCCGACCGCATCTCCATTGGAGCCCTCACCCATTCAGCGCCGGCTGCACCACTCAGCCTGGTGCTGGAACCACTTACTAAGGGTCGAAGAAAACACTCCTAGCCCATGCAACCCTTGTCACCGCTCAGCCTCGATGCGATCCACAGCACATTGGCCACGCAGGCCTTGGGCCATCGAATCGAACTGCGCGATCAGATCGACTCAACAAATCGCGAGGCGGTCGCCCTCGCCCACGCAGGTGTTGAACATGGCACAGTTGTGGTAGCCGACTCGCAAACGGAAGGCCGCGGCCGGCTCTCCCGACAGTGGTTTTCTCCCCCGGGCGTCAATCTATATTGTTCCATCGTGATCAGAAAATCGATCGAGGCCGATCGGTTGGCCGAGTGGCTCCCGTGGCTCCCATTGATGGCTGCCCTGGCTGCGGCAGAATCCATCGAAACGGTTGCCGCAGCAAGCGTCGCGGTAAAATGGCCGAATGATCTGCTCATCGCCGAGCGCAAAGTTGGCGGCATCCTTTGCGAAAGTGGAACCGTGGCACGATCCAAACCGTTTCAAGTCATCGGCATTGGGTTGAACGTCAACGGGGTTCGGAACGACTTCCCTGAAGACTTGCGGGAAACAGCCACAACTATCCGGCATGAGACAGGACACGTCGTCGAGCGCAATCGACTTCTTGCGCAATTCCTGTATGAACTTGAAGCATGCGTTGAAGAATTTGAGTCCCGTGGATCGGAGCGAATTGCTGTCGCCTACCGGCAGCGATGCAGTACGATCGGGAAGACCGTCAAGGCCACGCTGACCGACGGCAAGGAATTTATCGGACTGGCCGAAGGCATTGAACAGGACGGTGCACTACGAGTCGTACAACATCCCTTTCCCACCGATGGCCGCTCCCCTTACATTCATCACCTTCGTGTGGCCGACATTGTCCATCTTCGCTCCTAGCCAAATTCCCCGGCGAAACGTACAATAGGCCCTATGCTCTTCGCCATCGACATCGGGAACACCAACATCGTCTGGGGCGTCTATGACGACCACATCCTGGTAGCCCATTGGCGATTGGCCACGGACGTGAAAAAGACCTCGGACGAATACGGCATCCTCTTTACCAATCTCCTCATGGCCGCAGGGATTCCCTCTCAACGTCTCTCCGGTGCCATCATCTCCAGTGTCGTGCCTGCGTTGACCGGAACCGTCGAAGAGATGCTCGAACAATATTTTCATCAGCATCCCATAATCGTCACCTCAGATTCGGACACGGGACTCACGCTCCGTTACGCCAACCCTAAAGAAATCGGCAGCGACCGGCTGGTAAATGCCGCAGCGGCCTATCATAAATATCGCCGCGATCTCATCGTTGTCGATTTCGGCACCGCCACAACTTTTTGCGCCGTCACTGCTGAGGGTCACTATCTCGGAGGGGTCATTGCCCCCGGCCTCGGAATCTCTGCAGAGGCTCTCTTCACTAGAGCTGCCAAACTGGCCAAGGTGGAATTGATTCGTCCGAAAACCGTGATCGGCAGCGATACCGCCAGCAGTATTCAATCCGGCCTGGTTTTTGGGTATGCAGGGCTGGTCGATACCGTGGTCCGACGAATGGAACGGGAACTCGGTCGCTCCGTCTATGTCATCGGGACCGGAGGACTCAGTTCCATCCTGTCAGCCGAAACCACTTCCATTCAAAAAATTGAACCTCTCCTGAC
>DATEPD010000144.1:0-5978 GCA_035273365.1 Nitrospiraceae bacterium
GGGGCTCCTGTGGGAATAAGTCCTGTTAGCTTGGCATCGACGTCCGCTTCTGCCAGGCCGAAGGTATGAAACACGTGACGAACGATCGGCGCTTGGGGAGACCGGCCAGCTACACCACTCTCTGTGTGCAGCAGCGGCAAGACTTCCAGTCGCATCATCTCTTCCATTTCCCGCGGCACGCCAGGCAAGGAGATGATCAGCGCCTTCTTCCATCTCAGGCAAAACCCCGGCGCAGAGCCGACCGGATTCTTCAGCACTGTGGCACCGGACGGAATCATCGCCTGCCGCAGTTGCCCTTTGTTGGGCCGTCGTCCCCACTGTGCAAGCCTGGCCGTCATAGCTTCCAGCGCATCCTTGCGACGACCGAGCCGATGTCCGGTCGCCTGAGCCACCGCCTCTCTTGTGCAATCGTCCACGGTAGGGCCGAGCCCGCCGGTCATGATGATCACCTGGGTTCGCTTCACGGCTGTGTGAATTGCCGTAACGATATCCTGCCGTTCATCACCGACGACCGATTTGAATCGGACTGCAATCCCGAGCGTGGCGAGTTCGTCTGCGAGGAAGAGAGAGTTGGAATCGGATCTTCCGCCAATCAGCAGCTCGGTCCCAATCGCAATGGTTTCTGCCGTGAGTGGCAGGGCTGCAGATGCTTTGGGCATGGGTAGCAGGAGACAGTCAGGGCTAGCGAATATCGAGAAATTTCACGGAGAAGCTGGCCTCTCCTCCAGTCGCCGGATACACCGTAATCGTCGTCTCGGCCATCGGATCGAAGTCGGCATAGTTGAACGACGCCACAACCTTTGCCTTGAACTTAGGAGGCATCGGGAACATGGCACTGCGGTCGGCTTGTGCATCAAATCGCACCGTCACGGGCTTAATGATCTTCCCGCCCTGTTCAAGCACGATATAACTGTCCACCGCAAAGTTGCGCTGGTTGCCTAAGATCACCGCACTAACGAGCATGGTCTTGCTTTCGACTATCTGAGCCACATCGGCTTGACTGGGCTTCAATCCTCGCAATGCCATATGCGTGGCCATCACCGACAGTCCGCCGAGCTTCGTGACCAAAAATCCTCTGGGATGGACATCGTCTGACACTCCGAACCGCACATAGAAACTCTCCGGCGACATCTGCTTCTCCGCCGCCTCTTTTCCCTCATCGAGTGCGGCCCGAATCTGTTTGGCGGTTGGATTCACATCGATGGCATGGGCCGGCACATGGAAGAGGACACTCAGCGCAACTATGCCCACACATCTCAGCATGCGCCTCTGACTATGGGACTGCATCACCCACATACTATGCCAGTATCAGATCATCCTTCTTCTGTCAACGAGTGGTCCAGTCCCCGGTAGTGGGCTAATAGCCCACTACCCCAGTCCCCTGCAAGGTTGACAATAACAAAGGTGAAGTGATAAAAAACCGAGCCGCTACGAGGCCAGGCTTGGTCATAGCTCCCGTCGCGGGACGCTCGAGATTGAAGCCCGCCTGGGCCTGTTGCATGTACGACCGACGTCGCCGCTATGCATGAATAATCCGGGTTAGTGCCCTTTTCAAGAAGTTATACGGAGGAGTTTCGATGCCGACACCTGAACAAACCCCAGCCCCCCAAGCACCTAAACGCCAATATATCAACTTCGCCTTCTACAAAATCGACCCGGCCTGGCGGCGCCTCCCCGAGAGTGAACGCACCAAAGGTAAGCAGGAATTCATGCGTGCGGTCGAGGACTATACCGGTAAAGTCCTTGTGGTCCCGTATTCCTCGATCGGGATCAGGGGGGACTGCGATATCATGCTCTGGCGAATCGGTTATGAATTGGAACTCTTCCAAGACATGACCACAAAAATATTGGCCTCGGGGTTAGGACAGTACCTCACCACTCCCTACTCCTATCTCTCGATCACCAAGCGCTCAGTCTATGTGGATCATCACACCCACGAAAATCAAGAGAGCAAGCGTCTGACCGTCGTTCCTGGGAAAGCCAAGTATATTTTCGTCTACCCATTCCTGAAGACGCGTGAATGGTTCCTGCTCACGAAGGCGGCGCGGCAAGGCATGATGGACGAGCATATCGAAGTCGGCCATCGCTTCCCCTCGGTGAAGTTGAACACGAGCTACTCATTCGGGTTGGATGACCAGGAATGGGTGGTGGCGTTCGAGAGCGATAAGCCGGAAGACTTCCTGGACCTTGTGATGGCGCTCCGCGAAACCGAAGGCTCTCGTTACACGCTGCGCGATACCCCGATTTTTACCTGCATCCGCAAGAGCCTGAAAGAAATGCTCGACACGCTCGGCGGCTGACGCCGCATCGAAGAGAGACAAAGAACAGGGCCTTCAGTCGTGAGACCGAAGGCCCTGTTCTTCGGAAAGCAGCCACCAGCCGACATCCTGTGACCTCGACACTGTTTTCATGCAAACCGTTCCCCAGAGCGGATTTCCCGCTTTGACAGCGAAATCACCTGTATGGTACCTGTATTTGTCTATCCGGTCTCTCTTGTCTCTCTAGGCTATCTGGTCGACCGGTCCAGACAGACCAGACAGACCGAATAGACAAGACGGACCAGGTTCAATGGCTGACAACAACGCGCTCTATGCGGTCCGCTTTCCAGATGGGTCGGTGAGCCTGTACATCGATGAGGAATATGCGATTGAGCGGGGAGTTGATCCGGCCACGCTCACACGAGTCGAAATACCCAGAGACTTGTTCGTCAGCGGAACCATCCAGGAGATTCGCGAATATGTCGCCATCTATCTGGAATCACATCATTCTGGCACGGCATAACAGAACTGGTTCATCTGGTTGATCTGGTCTGTCTGGTTTCTCTGGTACGCGGGTCTAGAGTTAGCCGGTCCGGAGAACAAGACAGACTAAACAGACCAGACAGACCAGAAAAACGAGATAGACCAGAGAGACCAGACAGACCCCATGACCACGATCGCTTCACCACCCTCATCCCTGACCAGTGAAATGATCGACTCTGTGATTGCCGCCATGCCCATCCAAGGGCGGATCATGCTTCGATTGATTCTGCTTCAATACTTCGACGTGACGGAAGAAGAGATCCTGTATATTGTTGCAGATCGACCAGATCCTCGCTGCGTCGCCGGGACCAAACCCACCAACTCCACCATGACCAAAGAATCGATCAAGGTTGTCACGGACCGGCGTGATCAGTATCGCCGACAGGTGCGGCTCAAGCGGGAGCGGAGCTGGCTACAGTGCGACAGTCTTCGAAGGCTCGCGCAGCTCCGTGAGACCTTCGCCGAACGGGCCCGCATCCTCCTGACCGAGCGTTTCTCCGTCTCCACTGAATCGCTTGACGCCTTGCGCGCAAACGCGAGAACCGTGCTTCCCAGACCGGCAATCCTCCAGCTGGACAAGCGTTGGGAAGCCGATGAGATCACGGCTGAGGACTATCAGCGGCAACGGCTCAGCATCGAGTTCCAGACCCAACTCCGCATGGCCGAAAAATATCGCAAACGCCTCGACCTCGCGGAACGCGAGCGGCAGAGCACAATTTCCGCACCGCTGCAAGATCACGAAATTGCGCATGTGTGGGGTATCCCAGCCAGCAGTCTCGCCGCGAGAAAAGTGAAGTACCTCACGCAATATCTACACGCCCTTCAGTCCACGCTACAGACCGGCGCGGTAGCCACGGCGACTTCGCCATTGGATTTATGGAAGGAAACGTTCTCGGTGCTCGCGAGGCAGCCCGTCGAACGTTCACTCTCGACCTACGATGGGTTGGAAAAGACAGAATCCGCACTCATCGACAAACTGATTGCCATGGTCTGGGGTAACCTGGCCGAAGAGATTGAAGTCAAATTCTGGACCTCGCTCGTCTTCGGAGCCACCTCCAATGCCATGCATTCAGAAGCCACCAGGAATTTGTTTGGGCTGCAACGGCTCATCACTGTCCTCAACGATATGGACCATTCACCCGAGGCAGTGGATGAAGAATTGCTCAAGCGGACCGCGGCCAAACCCAAGCTGGAGGTTGGCGCGCTCGAAGCCCCTGCCGAGGCTCCGGCAAAAGAATTGAGCGAAATGCAGGCTCAGATCCTCAACAGTATGCGAGGAGAAGATGCCAGTGGAAGACCCTCCGATAAGTGGTAGCCCGCATAATTCATGACAGTTCGTCGCAGCAGCGGATCGGCGATTGTAGAAGAGGCGCTCATAAACTATATGGAATAGGCTCATCATGATTGCACTTTGCCCACGATTTCGTATAATAGATCCACCTATGACCACACTGTTTAGCATCCAGCCACCGCGTCAGCATGCGCGAACCGCGCGCGTCCTGACTCTTCTACTCTCCCTTATCGCCTTCATGGCTCTACCGTGGTATGTCCACGCAGCCGGTCTTCTGGAGATCACCGAGCTCCTCTCCCATCCCGAGCAATACGACCGCCAAGAAGTGGTGGTTACCGGCCAAGTCACCAATGTCCAACTCGCGACGAATCGGGAAGGTCACCCCGCCTATGGATTTCTCCTGAAGGATCATGCCGGTACGCTGAAAATTATCAGTCTCGGTCAGGCCGAAGTTCGGGAAGGCGACCAGGTGATTGTGGAAGGAGTTTTCTCACGCCTTCGCCAGGCAGGGCGCACAATTATCTATAACGAAATCAAAGCCCTCTCGGTCAAGCCGCTGAATCGGCTCAACCCCGACCTGGTCGGCTGACCGCACGGTCCAGCAGACTGGACCCGCGAGACTAGAAAAAGCGAGACAAGCGAGACGCGAGAGGATTTGAGGTCGAAGGCTGAAGGCCGAAAACTCAGAATCTAGAACTCAGAACCCAGAACCTCAGAGCCCACCTGTCGCGCGTTTCCCGCTAGTCCCGCCTGTCTCGCGCATCAGACCGAGCCTCCGCGCGGATATTTCAGGGCCCATGTGAGCAGCCTGTCTTGAACTCGATCCGGTAACCACTTCACCATCCATGCACGAACCTTGGCATCCGCGCCCACGAGATAACGGGTATGAGGATGAGAGGCCGTCAACGCATGATGCACCGCTTGAACCACTGCGGCCGGTGGAATCGCTCGTTGGGTCGCCTGAGTGATCGCTTCACGAATTCGAATTACCGCCTCGCCATAGAGCGCCTTCGCCTCTTCGCTGGCCGACGCTTCAAGGTCCCCTGCCGCCTTCTCTGATTTCTCCCAAATCGGCGTCGCGATCGCTCCCGGTTCAATGATCGACACGTGAATCCCCCAGGGTTGCAGCTCCATTCTCAACGCATCTGTCAACGCCTCCAATGCAAACTTCGATGCAGAATAGGGCCCCAACAATGGAATGGTGGCACGGCCGGCAATCGACCCCATATTCACAATTCGGCCTCGGGCACGGCGCAGCAGCGGCAGAAACGCCTGCGTGACCGCGATCTGCCCGATCACGTTAACCTCAAGCTGTTTTCGGAGTTGCGACAAATCAATCACTTCGAGGGGACTACCGATGGCGATCCCGGCATTATTGACAAGCCCTCCAAGGCCGCTGTCGCCGACGACCCGCTGCACCGCCTCGACTGATCGTGCGATCGACGGCTCATCGGTGACATCGAGTGTGATGGGAATGAGTGACGGACCGCCCTTCGCAGCAAGCGCCTCCCCTGCGCGAAGGTCACGCACCCCGGCAAACACTGTCATTCCACGGCCGGCACAATCGAGTGCACAAGCCGCACCAATGCCGGTCGAAGCACCGGTCACTACAACCGCCATCTGGTTGATTTGGTTCATCTGGTCTATCTAGTCTGTCTCGTGGATTTGGTTGAACCAGACTATAACCCAATAGACCGGACAGACCAAATGAACCAGATAGACTGGGCTTATCGATGTAACCAAGAATTAACTTTGCTGACCTTGACAGGCCAAGGGATCTTTCATTATGGTTTCTGGCGGGCTCTGCCCATCGACGAAATATTCCCGCCTGGTTGATATGATATGTTCACTCGACACGAGCAGAATATTCCAGCGAAGGCGCTATG
>DATEPD010000145.1:0-15314 GCA_035273365.1 Nitrospiraceae bacterium
GGCGATTCAAGAAGATGTGGATGCGATCGGCCTCAGCATTCTTTCCGGGGCGCACAATACGCTGTTCCGGCGCGTGTTGGAATTGCTCAAAGAACAGGACGCCGGTGACATCGTTCTGTTCGGCGGCGGAATCATTCCCGACGAAGATCTTCTCGATCTCAGAGAGGCAGGCGTCAAGGCATTGTTCAGGCCGGGGGCTTCCATGAACGAGATCGTCGAGTTTGTGAAAGGGCTTCGATTATGAGACCGGTCTATATGATCAGCGGCGGGATCACGAAATTCGCCAAGGCCCATCAGGACAAGGATTTCCGTCTCATGGTGAAAGAGGCGTACGACTATGCCCTGCAGGATGTGCCGCGTTTCTCTAAAGAGATGATCGACGGAGCCGTCGGGTCGTATTTCTCCGACCACTTCACGAGGCAGCTGAAAGCAGCCAGCATGGTACAGGATTATCTGGGGCTCTGTCCGAAACCGTCCAAGCGGGTTGAAGGGGGAGGTGCCACCGGCGGCCTGGGTTTTCAGTCCGCCTGGGAGGCGGTGGCTTCCGGACGCATGAACTGCTGCGCAGCCTTCGGTTTCGAAACCATGTCGCGTGTCAATACCTGGAAAGGAAATGAGTTCATTGCTCTCGCTTCCGACACGAATTTTGACTTCCCGGTCGGCGGATTCTACAGCGGGTACTACGCCATGATGGTCCAGCGCCACATGCATGAATTCGGTACGACAGTTGAACAGATGGCCATGGTCTCGATCAAGAACCATGCGAATGCCCTCTACAATCCCTATGCGCAGAAAGCCAAACGGCTCACGATCAAACAGGTGCGGGAGTCCCCCATGGTGGCCACACCGCTGACAATGGAAGACATCTGCACCATGTCGGATGGCGCAGCCGTCTGTTTCCTGGCCTCCGAAGAAGTCGCGTCCACGGTGTGCGACCATCCGGTCAAAATCATTGGCGTTGGTTCGGGGTCAGACGCGATGCGTATGGCAGACAGGCCTCACGCCAAGGTAATCCTCCTGCCGCATGAACGTGAAACGGATTATCGTCGGTTGAAATATCCCGGTGTCCATTCATTCAGGGGCGGTCGCATGGCGGCGAAATTGGCCTATGAGATGGCCGGCATCAGCAATCCGGGAGAGGAATTGAGTTTCATCGAGTTGCACGATGCGTACACCTCATCAGAGATTCAAACGTACGAAGACCTGGGCCTCTGCAAATATGGGGAAGGTGGACGCTTCGTCGAAAGCGGTGTCCCATTCATGCCAACGGTTGATTATGGACTTGAATTGCCCAAACAGGGCCGTCTTCCTGTCAATCCCTCCGGTGGCTTGCTGGCCTGCGGCCATCCGGTCGGCGCCACTGGATTGATGCAGGCCGTGTTCGCGTTCTGGCAACTGCAAGGCTCTGTCGGGAAGCATTTGGGAAACGGCACGCTCCAAGTGAAGAACGCCAAGCGCGGGTTGATCCACAGCCATGCCGGCACGGGGACCTACATCACCGTATCGATCATGGAAGCCGTATGATCCACATCGTCAGGTGTGAAGCGTAAGGGGTAAGGGGAGAGAGACGCTATATGGAGAGCAAAGGCACCATCGTCTACGGAGTCGATCCTCTGGTTATTCACGACCATTACGAGATCGACTACCGGCACAGTTATGCGGAGGATTCTCCGTTCTTTATCGGTCTCACAAAAGGGCAGCTACTCGGCTCCCGTTGTACGGCATGCGGCTATACCTATGCCACACCCCGCGCTCACTGTATGGACTGCGGCGCATCGACAATCTGGCACGAGTTGCCGCTCACCGGCCGAATCCACACCTTTACCACGTGTCATTATGGTGGTGAACTCTTCCTCAAAGAAACGCCCTTCACGTTGGTCCTCGTGGAATTCGACGGCGCCGACACGTTGTTCCTCTCGCGGCTGAAAGGGATGCCTCCGGACAGGGTTCGCATCGGCCTGCCGGTGGTTGCGCGATTTACGAAGACCCCATCCTTCAAGGTGACGGATGTTTGGTTCGAACCTGCAGACAAGGGATGAAGTAGAAGATTTCTTGACGTTGGCCAAGCGGGTCAAGGCCGGAAACATCCGTGCGCTGTCACGCGTGATTTCGTTGCTGGAGAATCAGAACTCGGACGGCAGTGCCGTCCTTCGCCTGCTTGTCTCGGGTTCGCACCGTCCGGCTGTGATCGGAATTACCGGGTATCCGGGAGCAGGCAAGAGCACGCTGGTCGCTCAACTCGTAGCAGCCTATCGATGTTCAGATATGAAGGTCGGGGTTCTGGCCGTCGATATCAGCAGCCCCGTGACAGGCGGCGCTTTACTTGGCGACCGCATCAGGATGCAGGAACATACACTTGATCCCAATGTCTATATCCGCAGCATGGCCACCAGAGGCCACCACGGTGGGGTTGCCCGCGCGACCAGCGATGCAACGGTCGTGTTGGGGACGGCTGGATACGAGGTTATTTTGATCGAGACGATTGGAGTCGGTCAGAACGAGGTAGAGGTGATGGATGTTGCCTACCCCGTTGTGGCGGTCGTGGCGCCGGGTTTCGGCGATGAGGTGCAGGCGATGAAAGCCGGGTTGTTGGAAGTGGCCCACATCGTTGTCGTCAACAAAGGCGACCTTGCAGGCGCTGATGCGACGTTGCAAAACTTGCGAGACTGGTGTCCGACCGTGCTCCGGACCGTCGCGACGACAGGCGAAGGTATTCCGGAGCTTATCGCAGCGATTGCCGAGCATCAGCGGCTGCGCGATTTACAAGGTTGGTCCCGTCTTATAGGGAAAGCATCCAGCCTCTGAAAACCAGGAGGACGTTATGCTGCACCAACTGTTGACGATCTCTCACCACGTCGCACGAATCACGTTGCATCATCCGCCTGCGAACGTGCTCAATCTCTCCGTGCTCAAGGAACTCGAATCCGTCTTGAACGAGGTGGAGGGAGACGAGTACGTCCGAGTGGTGATCGTGACTGGTACTGGACGGTTTTTCTCCGCAGGGGCGGACTTGCATGAGCTGGCGCACCTGACGAGCCCGCATGATGGGGTGGAGTTTGCGGTTCGGGGACAGTCGTTGCTCAACCGCATCGAGCGGTCTGAAAAACCGGTCCTGGCCGCCATCAACGGAACCTGCGTCGGCGGGGGGCTCGAGCTGGCTCTGGCCTGCCACATTCGTGTGGCGGCAGCTGGTACCCAGCTCGGATTACCGGAAATCAAACTCGGCCTCATTCCTGGTTTTGGTGGTACCCAACGACTACCGCGAGTCGTCGGGGCGTCCAAGGCGGCGGAGATGATTCTGACAGGCGAGAGTGTGCCAGCCGAAGAAGCGCTCCGAATCGGCCTGGTGAGCCGAGTCGTGCCGCTGCATGGGTTAATGGCGGAGACAGAGGCCATCGCGGCTCTGATTACAGCTTGCGGAAAGACCGCCGTCGATGCGGCGCTGCACGCGATCAGAGGAGGAATCGATATTCCCCTGTCCGAAGGGTTAGCCAGGGAAGCGGAATTATTCGGCCGGTTGTGCATCACTCCGGAAAAGCAAGAAGCCGTTCAGGCGTTTCTCGAAAAGAGGCAACCGCGATTGGCCGAAACGGAGGCATGAATTCGTGAGGGTGAGGCAAGAAACGTGAGGAGCTGGAGGGAGGAGAGAAATCGGGAGGAAATTGCCCATGCTCGCGGATCGCTTAAGTCGGTATTCTCAATCCCTTTGCTATGATGATTTGCCCAGCGCCGTGGTACACGAAGTCAAACGGCGAATGCTGGACAGCCTGGGCTGTGCGCTTGGAGCCTTGACCACGCCGCCATGCCGGATCGCTCATCGTCTTGCACAATCTGTCACTGTGTTACATGGCGCAACCTTGTGGGGAACCGACCATAAGACCCTTCCCGACCTCGCCACATTCGCCAATGGTGCGCTCGTCCGCTCTCTCGATTTCAACGATACCTATCTCGCGAAGGAACCCGCGCACCCTTCGGACAACATTGCGGCTGTCCTTGCGGTCGGAGAGGCCTCTCGCGCATCCGGCAAGCGAGTGATTCAGGCCATCGCCCTTGCCTATGAACTCCAGTGCCGCCTCTGCGACGCAGCATCGCTGCGACCACGAGGGTGGGACCATGTGACCTACGGCCCATTTTCGTCCGCCCTCGCAGCCGCCAAGGTGATGAAGCTCTCCGATGCACAGACACTGCAGGCCATCAACCTCGCTGGGGTGGCGAACATCGCATTGAGACAGACGCGTGTCGGGGACCTTTCCATGTGGAAAGCCTGTGCCTTTTCGAACGCTGCGCGGAATGGTGTGTTCGCGGCCATGCTGGCTCAACGAGGAATGACGGGCCCCTCTCCGATTTTTGAAGGGGAGAAGGGTTTCATGAAACTCGTGTCAGGGCCGCTAGAATTTCCGGTCTTTGGCGGCGAGAAAGGACCATCAAAGCCGGGTACTTTCAAAATCCTGAATACCTATATCAAACAGTACCCCGTGGAATATCACGCGCAGACGGCAGTGGAGGCCGCTCTGGCGATTCGAGAGGATATGCGTAAAGGAGAAGGAGTCGATGCGCTAGCAGGCATCACAGACGTCGAAATCGGCAGCTACGATGTGGCGATTGAAATCATCGGACGCGATCCTGAAAAGTGGAAGCCTCGCACAAGAGAGACTGCCGATCACAGTTTTCCCTATTGTGTGGCTGTCGCGCTGTTGGACGGCAAGGTTACCGCGCGCTCGTTCGAGACCAAACGCCTCGCAGATCCGGTTGTTCATGAGCTGATTCAGAAAGTGCGCGTTGTCCCTCAGACGGAGTTCGTCGACCGCTATCCGCAGGCGATGCCGACGCGCCTCACCGTTCGGACAAAGATGGGGAAGGCCTATGTCAAGCAGGTGGACTGTCCCCTCGGCCATCCCAAGAACCCCATGTCTGATCATGAAATAGAAGACAAGTTTCGCCGATTGGCGGCAGGGAAATTAGACCGAGTGCGCATGAAGAAGGTCATCGACGTAGTTTGGAAGCTCGACCAGCTCAATGATATCAGCTCGATGATGCCGTTATTGAAGGTGAACCGAAGGAATTAGCATGTACGTTCATCCCGTTTCCAAAGCTCGGCGGCTCCGCGAGCTGCTGGACAAGCAGACTGTCGTCCTGCCTGGAGCCTTCAATGCCTTGACGGCCATGCAGATCGAGCGCGCTGGGTTCCAGGCCTTCTATGTCTCAGGCGCTGGTCTTTCGGCCACGCGAGGTTTGCCGGATATCGGCTTGTTGTCCCTGACGGAGGTGGTCTCCGATGCGGCCACCATTACCAAGGCCGTAACGATTCCGGCGATCGTGGATGCCGACACGGGGTTCGGCCCCCCCCTTGCGGTCATGCGTGCAACGAAGGAATTCGAGCAGGCCGGTCTGGTAGGGATGCAGATTGAAGATCAAGACCTTCCCAAGAAGTGCGGTCATCTGCCGGGAAAGCGACTCGTCTCGACGAGCGAGATGGTCAGTAAGATTTGTGCGGCGAGCGACGCACGACGAGATCCGGATTTCTTCATTGTCGCCCGGACAGACGCCCGTGCCGTTGATGGATTGGAGGCGGCAGTGCGACGGGCACGGGCCTATATCGATGCCGGCGCCGACGCGATTTTCCCGGAGGCCCTCGAGTCCGCCGACGAATTTCGTACGTTTGCCCGGCAACTCGCCAAGGAGGGCGGCAAAGCGCCGCTGGTCGCCAACATGACTGAATTCGGGAAGACTCCCTACCTCAGCGTAGGTGAGTTTGAAGATCTGGGCTATCGGCTGGTGCTGTTCCCCGTCACGGCACTCCGAATGGCCACGAAAGCGATCGAGTGCGTGTTGCTCGAACTGAGGAATCGCGGTTCGCAACGCGGCCTGTTGGATCAGATGCATACTCGGCAACAACTCTATGATCTCTTGGGGTATGCGGAGTATGAGCGACGGGATCGGCAATTTCACTTGATGGATGATGGCCATGCCGACGGCTGATACCACACAGACTTCGACATACAGTCCGGGCCTCGATGGGGTTCTCGCTGGAGAGACAGTCCTCTGTCAGGTGGATGAAGGCAAAGGGGGGTTGAGATACAGGGGGTATGCCGTCAGCGAATTAGCGGAGAATGCAACCTTCGAGGAAGTGGCGTATCTGCTGCTCTTCGGCAAGCTGCCATCCAGGAAAGAGCTGAAGGATTTTTCGACAGAGCTTACGGCAGGCTGCATGCTCCCGGGCCCTGTCAAGGCGTTCCTTGACGTGGTTCCTCCCGCTGCGCATCCGATGGACATTCTCAGAACCAGTGTCTCGCTGCTGGGCATGACCGATCCGGATGCTTCCGACGGCTCTCATGACGCAAAGACGCGGAAAGCCATCCGACTGATGGCGCAAATCCCGCTCATCATCGCGACGGCGTATCGGTTCGCAAATGGGAAACGCTATGTGAGACCGCAAGATGGTCTGAGCTTCTCCGAAAATCTGCTCTTCCTGTTTACCGACCGGAGGGACAATGACACGGCCAGAGCCATGGCTCGGGTACTCGACGTATCGCTTATCCTCTATGCGGAACATGAATTCAATGCTTCCACCTTCTCGGCCCGCGTGACCGCGTCGACGATGACGGATCTGTACTCGGCTATCACTGCCGCGATCGGGACCCTCAAAGGGCCGCTTCATGGGGGCGCCAATGAAGCCGTTGCAGAAATGTTTCTCGAAATCGGGAGCCCCGAGAGGGCAGAGCAGTGGGTACGGGTGATGTTGGCACGCAAACAGCGGATCATGGGCTTCGGCCATCGTGTGCTCAAGACAGGCGACTCTCGTTCGGCCATCATTCAACAGCACGCCGAATCGTTGAGCCGAATCTGTAGCAATCGTTCTTGGTATGAGATTGCAACGACGATCGATTGTGTCATGCAGCAGGAAAAAGGTCTCTACCCCAATCTGGATTTCTATACAGCGGTGGTCTATCTCTTGATGGAAATTCCTCGCAATCTGTATACACCGATATTTGTGTGTTCACGCATCACCGGCTGGTGCGCGCATGTCATCGAACAGCAGGATCACAACCGGCTGATCAGACCTCGCGCGCTCTACAGGGGGCCGGCGAGGAGGGATTATGTCCCCCTTGATTGCCGTAGCTGAGAATATCGCGCAAGTGCGGCAGATGGACGCTGACTCTCCCACGTTGCCGTGGAGTTCGTTCGCCGCCTTCTTCCAGTCTCGCATCTCTGATCAGACCCTGGCCAATCGTCTCTTTCTGGCCTACTACGATGATGACCACCACGTTCACCGCACGTACAGTTACGCAGAGTTCGGTACGATGGTTCAACGGGCGTCCACCTTCCTCCTTGACCAGGTCGGTCTCCGGCGCGGTGACCGTCTGGCCACGATGTTGTTCAATCATGACGTCACCGTCGTGCTGTATTTTGCCGCATGGACCTCGGGTATCACGGTCGTTCCGATCAACGTCGAAGAGCCCACAGATATGAAGCGCTTTGTCCTGGAGCATTCGGAGGCTTCGGTCGTCTGCTGTTGGCACAGTGACATTGAGGAAGTGAATGGTCTTCAGCGAAACGTGCCCACCTTACGACATGTGATTGTGTTGAACGAGGAAGGTTTCATGGAGATGAACGGCCATGGAGTAAGGGACAAGAAGAGGCACTCCTCGCCTGCCCCTAGCCAATCGTCTCATACCGTTTCTCTGGAGGACGAAGCCCTCATTGTCTATACGTCCGGGACAACGGGTCCTCCCAAGGGGGTGGTCCTGACAGTGGAAAATCTCCTCATCGATGCTGACGCGCTCGCCGATTGGCATCACTTTGGCATGAATGATCGTGTGATGTGTGTGCTCCCGATCCACCATGTGAATGGAATAGTGGTCACGCTCATTACCCCCTTCTATTGTAAAGGGAGTCTGGTGCTGAATCGAAAATTCAAAAGCGCGACCTTTTGGCGGAGACTGCACAAGGAACATGTTACCTGTGTGAGCGTCGTTCCCACCTTGCTCGCATTTCTCCTCGATGCAAATGAAGATCTCTCTCCCTACAGGCTCGACCGTTTCAAGGGATTCATCTGCGGGGCGGGACCGTTGTCGAAAGATATAGCCATACGCTTCGAAGATCGGTTTCATTTTCCCATCCGCCATGGTTACGGCTTGTCGGAAACGACCTGCTATTCTTGCTTCCTGCCGAACGATCTGTCGCATGACGAGCATCGTCACTGGCTCAGGGACTATGAGTTTCCCTCTATCGGCGTGCCATTACGACATAACACGATGACCATCCTCAACGACAAGGGACAGCCGTTGCCTGAAATGTCGCGGGGGGAAATTTGTATCCGTGGCGAGACTGTCTGTGCCGGATATTTCAAACGGGACGATGCCAATAAGGCTTCATTCAAATGGGGCTGGTTCCGTTCCGGTGACGAGGGATTTTACGTGCGAGACAGGCATGGTCGGCCATTTTTTTTCATTTCAGGCCGCCTGAAGGAATTGATCATACGAGGGGGTGTCAATATCTCCCCGTTTGAGATCGACGATGCGTTGAAGAGCCATCAGGCTGTCCAATTCTCTATGGCCATTCCATTCGAACACCGTTATTACGGCGAGGAGATTGCCGCTTACGTGGTCTTGCGAGATGGTGTCCCTCCACCCACGGAGACGGACTTGCTTGCACACTGCCGCCGAATACTCCCATTCTCCAAATGTCCCAAGATCATTCTCTTTGGGCAAGAAGTTCCCTACACCTCAACCGGCAAACCCAAACGCTTGGAATTGAAAACACGCCTCGCCGACACCTTGGCTGGCTATCGGGATCGTCAATTCAAAGAACAATAGCCGGGTTGTCGCGTTCCAGACCTATGGGAAATGGGAGAGACTTATGAGCGGTGCACTACAGATTCGTATGAGCCGTTATTGTTTGAGCACACACTTGTCGTAGAGATGTTTGAGCTTTCCCTTGGGGTCGTATCTGGACTTCAGTCGGTGGTAATCGCTTGCGCTGTACAATCGTCCGAATTCCTCCTTTGAATAATACGAGCTTGAATAGAGCGATTTATGTCCGCCGAATTCGCTCACCTTGGTTTCGATCATCCTATTGAAGTGGCCGTCGTCGTGCGTGGTCTTCACGGAGTCCCAAAACCCGAAATTGACATAGAGCTTTTGAGGATTCATCGGGTACAACGCATAAGACGTCGAGGGGTCAAACGCCGCCACCGGGCAAATCCAGACCGGCTTGATTCCGATTTGCTCATTGAAGAACTGCGCAAACCGGGGGGCATGTTCGATCGGCACCTCGACGTCCTGGATGACAGACTCTTGTCGCCCTTCGATCGCCCTGGCCATGAGATTGGTGATGGGGGAGCCATGAAACCGTTTCCAGAGCTTCCAGTACACGGCTGATCGCAGCCGTTCTTTCCCCCACAGACGCCGCATCAACGGATATTGCAGGAGAAAATGCTTGGAGCACCAGAACCAATCGGTGTCCCAACGCCAAATGTAGTCGTGAGTCGTCAGATAGTCCGTGGTTCTGTTTGGAATAGACTGATAATAGATGTGCAGATAGGTATAGTCACTGAGCCATTCCGCATGGTCAACGAATTGACCGGTCGTGATGTAGAGGTCTTGACCGTGAAACATCGTTCCGTCAACGAAGTCCACGGTCCCCTCTCTGCATAGGCGTGCCATCGCCTGAAAGTACGATTCCAGGTCCGTATATCTGTGGTGCGTCAGCTTAACAAACGGCTTGACGGGGATGAGCGCGATTTTGACCCGCAGCGCATAACCGAGTGTGCCGTAAGAGTTGGGGAATCCAAAAAATAAGTCCCGGTGTTCATTCTCACGGGTGGCCACTACGACTTCTCCGTCTGGAAACAGCACCTCGAGTTCCTGCATCGTCTCATGCACAAAACCATATTTGAAGGACGACTACTCGATACCAATGCCGGCAATGGCCCCGCCGAGGGTGATGGACTTGAGTTGAGGCACGACGGCCGGCATCAGATTAAAGGCAAGCGTTTCCCGAACCAGTTCCTCATAGGTCGTCAGGCCTTCGACTTCGGCATACCGTTCCTGCTCATTGATGCGAAGGACATGGTTGAAATTGCGCAGATCCAGTTGGTGCACCCGCTGCTGTGCGCGGTGACGAAACAGATTGGAGGAAGATTTCGCAAGGGCCAGCGGTTCCGCCACCCCGGTCCCGGTTAAGGACCTGAGCACGTGGGCTCGCTTACCGGCGTACTCTTCAACAGAGATCATGTTGTCTAGCGCACCGGCTCATACCCGCCCAAGATGCCATCTTTGGACATGACCACCTGCCATAGATGGATTTTCCTGGCGCGAAATGCTCCGGCGAGAGATTGCAAATAGTAGTGCCAGGCACGATGGAAGCGCTCGTCGAATTTCGATTTGAATTCGTCCCAGTGCTGATTCACGTTGTAGTGCCAGGCCATGAGGGTCCTGTCATAATCGGGACCGAAGTTGTGCCAGTCTTCCAACACGAACATCCCGTCCATTGCGGCGCTGAGTTGTGCGACCGAGGGAAGCATGCCGCCCGGGAAAATATATTTGTCGAACCACGGATCGGACGTCAACACCGACTTATTGTTGCCAATGGTGTGAAGTAAAAAAAGGCCGCGCCGTTTCAACGTACGGTGAACGGTTTCCATGAGCGTCCTGTAATTCTTATAGCCCACATGCTCGCACAGGCCGATGGCCGCCACCTTGTCGAATTCGCCTGTGGCTGTCCGATAGTCGTCCTGAATGATTTCAACCGGCAGGCCGGCGCACCAGCGACGTGCGTAGGCGACCTGCTGCGAAGAAATATTGTACGCCACCACTGAACACCCATATTTGCTAGCCGCATAGCGGGCAAAGCCACCCCACCCGCATCCGAGTTCGAGGACCCGTTCGCCGTTGCGGAGTTGCAGTTTCCGGCAGACCAAATCGAGCTTGTGCTCCTGTGCTTCGGTCAGCGTCTGCGCCCGTTTCCAATAGGCACAGGTGTATTGCATGCTCGGGCCCAGCATTTTCTCATAGAATTCCGTATCCAGATCGTAGTGTTCCTGCGCCACTCTCTTGGAGAGCCGTTTGTTCTGCATGTTGAAGACGCGCGCTTTGACCGCATTGAAAATCAGGTGCTTGTCGACGACCGTCTCGTCGAGATTGACGCTATGAATTTTTGAAAAGAACTCATCGAGCTGGACCGAATCCCACCAGCCGTCCATGTAGGACTCACCCAGTCCCAACGAACCCTCGCTCAGGACACGATCGTAGAGTCCGTCATTGTGCACCAGGATATCCCCGGGCTGGCCGCCGTCGATTTGCACCACAGCCTTATCGAGTAATTGTTGAATGACCTGTTTCTGTTTCATGGGATCGACCGTCCTTGTTGACTGTAGGTGGATCTGCGCTCTGAAGTTGTGACCTGATCAAGGGGCCGGAGGAGGAACTAGGGTCCTATCGTGTTCGCACTCTCGGCGGCGATGGTGTCGGCTTTGATGTGAGCAGGAGGTTTTCTCAAATCCCATACAATCCCAAACCATGACAGAACGACTAACGTGTAATAGGAAAAGTCTATCTCCCACCAGTACCAGCCTTGATTGGCCGTCGATTGATAATGATGGTGGTTGTTGTGCCACCCTTCTCCGCAGCAGAGGATCGCGAGAATAAAACTGTTTCGACTGCCGTCGCCGGATCGGTACCTGACTCGACCGACCATGTGTGTCAGAGAATTGATGAAGAACGTGCAATGATACAGCGCGGTCGTGGAAATAAAAAAGCCCCAGATCAAGCCTGGGAATCCCCAAAGCAAGTAGATCAGCAGGCCGTAGAGAGCTGGCGGGATGAAGTAAAACCGGTTGAGGAAGCAAATTTCAGGATATTGGGCGAAGTCTTTTATGAGACTCAGGTCCGCCCGCATATGTTTTTCAGACAGGGTCCAGCCGACATGAGAGAACCAGAATCCCCGCTGTAGAGGCGAATGGAAATCTTCTTCCCGGTCTGAATATTTGTGATGGTGCCGGTGGTGGGCGGCCCACCAGAGGACTCCCTTCTGCGCAGAGGTCATGGCAAGAAAGGCTAACAGGAATTGAAACACCCGACTGGTCTTGTATGAGCGGTGAGCAAAATACCGGTGGTAGCCCGCCGTCACGCCGACCATCCTCAGATAATAGCTGCCGATGGCGAGTAGAAGCCATTCCGGTTGAATCCCGGTCTGAAACGCCCACAGGCACATGCCATGGACACTCAGAAAGGGAATGATGTCCCACTGCCGGAACATGTCTTTCCAGTCGTTTTCTTGGGCAGGCCCATCGGGGCGATATGTGACAGGGTTCATTCGGAAACTCTCGTTCCTTCCGGATGCGCAATGCAGGGTGTCGACACATTACCCACGATAAGGACCTACGCTGTCATGTCCATGTTCGAATCGAATCGCGAATCGTTGTGAGCCTGCTCGTCGGACGGCGTCTTGGTCGGAGTGATTTCTGGTTGGGCTATGAGGCGGTTGATTCTTGCGACAGGTTCACCTGGCATGAACTTCCCCCTCCGTCATCGGTTGCGCACAAGGATCAACCTCTGCGCAGGACCGCGAGGAGAAGATGCCAGCCGAGATGCGCCTGACGTGCGAGGGAATCTCGTACCGACTTATACCCCCACGGGTGACTGAAAAACCATGTGGAAGGGTTGGTCGTGAACCTAGAACGGAAGTGGGGATTGGAATCCGCACCAGCTCAGACCGACTGACCTCCCTCGAGGCTTCCGGATAGTACCGGTTCCGGTTGTCTCTCCAGATCAAACTCAGAGAACCAGCACCGGCGGCAGCGTATATAACTGGAGGATCGTTGTCAATAAGAATGGCGTTCCACAGCCACTATTGAGTCCCCTTTAATATTTGGACAGGGCGGTGTCGTCATGGGAGCAGGGAACCGTCCGTAAAATCCGTTTATAGCGATCAACGTGCCTTTTCTCGCTCCCCTCATAATATTGCCTCAGAATGGAGCAAACTCCAGACTCTGTGGAATTAAGGGAGGGACTTCGATTCTGGAAATCAGGCGTAAATACCGGCCGGCTGTTGATCTGTCAACCTGCCAGATAATGACGGCATCAGAGTGTGCGTCTGTCGAACGATCACCCGGATGGCCTTGCCATTGGAGAGAGTCGTATTGCCTTTGAAGAGCGGAACCGCAATCGTACACGGTCTAAGTAGAGATAGACGACCGGTGTCGTGTACAGAGTGAGGAGCTGGCTGACCAGCAGGCCTCCCACGATCGCGATGCCGAGCGGATGCCGCAGCTCCGATCCCACCCCCATCCCGACTGCCAGAGGCAGGGCTCCCAGCAGCGCCGCCATGGTCGTCATCATGATCGGCCGAAAACGCATCAGACAGGCTTCATAGATCGCCTGCTCCGGCGGTTTCTCGTCCTTCCGCTCCGCTTCCAGGGCAAAGTCGATCATCATGATGGCATTTTTCTTCACAATTCCGATCAGCAGAATGATGCCGATCAACGCAATCATGCTCAGCTCCGTCTTGAAGAGGAGCAGCGCGAGCAAGGCGCCGACTCCCGCGGACGGTATCGTGGACAGGATCGTGAGCGGGTGGATATAGCTCTCGTAGAGGATACCCAGCACAATATAAACCGTCACCAGCGCCGCGAGGATCAGCAGCGGCTGATTCGCCAACGAAGCCTGGAAAGCTTTGGCCGTACCTTGGAAGCTGCCCTTGATGTCGCTCGGCAGGCTGATGTCGCGCATGGATTCCTCAATCGCCTGAACGGCCTCGCCGAGCGAGATGCCAGGCGCCATATTGAACGACATAGTAACGCCCGGAAACTGCCCCTGGTGGTTGACGGATAGCAGCGTTGACGTGGGCTCATAGCGAGCCACCGCACTCAACGGCACCTGCATCCCCGCCGGTGACCGCACATAGATATCGTTCAGCGTGGCGGCGCTCTGCCAATACTTCGGCGCGACCTCCATCACCACATGATACTGGTTGAGCGGAGTATACATAATCGAGACTTGCCGCTGACCAAAGGCGTCGTACAGTGTATCGTCGATAAGCTGGGGACTCAGGCCCAGCCGCGAGGCTGTGCCTCGGTCGAACATGACCAACGATTGCAGGCCTTTGTCCTGCTGATCGCTGTTGACATCGGCGATGTTCGGCAGGGTACGCAACTGGTGCTCGACCTTGGGCGCCCAGGTACTGAGCTCGCTCAGATCGACGCTCTGGAGTGTATATTGATATTGCGCGCCGCTGACACGTCCGCCGATCCGCAAATCCTGGACTGCCTGCAAATACGTCGGCGCACCCGGTACGTTGGCGAGCTTGGGACGCAATCTGGCGATCACTTGGTCTGCGCTGACCTTCCGTTCCTCGAGGGGCTTCAATGAGATAAACATGCGCCCGGTTCCACCGGTCCCGGAAAACCCCATCACTGTGTCTACGGCAGGATCGGTTCGAATGATCTCCGCCACTTCGGTGAGCTTCTGGCTCATGGCCTGAAATGAAATATCCTGCGAGGCCTGGATGGTCCCACTCAGGCGCCCAGTATCTTGTTGAGGAAAGAACCCTTTGGGGATGATCACATACAGGTAGATGCTGAGACCCATCGTTGCCAGCGTCACGGCGAGCATGCTTCGAGGGTGTCGCAACACCCACGTGAGGCTCGCCGCATAGCCTCCGCGCATCCCGTTGAAGAACCGTTCGCTGACCCGATACCACCAACCATGGGGTGTGCCTTGTTCCGGCTTCAACAGTCTCGCGCACATCATGGGGGTCGTGGTCAGCGATACGAGAAGTGAGACAATGATGGCCACGGAGAGCGTCACCGCAAATTCGCGGAACAACCGACCGACCATGCCACCCATCAATAAGATGGGGAGAAACACCGCGACGAGCGAGAGGCTCATCGAAAGCACGGTGAAGGTGATCTCCTTTGCCCCACGGAGCGCCGCCTGTAAGGGCGGGACACCCTGTTCGCGGTACCGGCTGATGTTTTCCAGGACGACGATCGCGTCGTCCACGACGAAGCCGGTTGCGACCGTGAGTGCCATGAGCGAGAGATTATCGAGACTGTACCCGCAGAGGTACATGACGCCGAAGGTGGAAATCAGCGAGACCGGTACTGCCACGAGGGGGACGAAAGTCGCGCGGGCGCTCCGGAGAAACACGAACACCACCAGGATGACGAGAACCACGGAAATGGCGAGCGTCCGCTCGATGTCATGCAGCGAAGCGCGAATGACCGGCGTCCGGTCCATCACCACTGAAAGCATCATGGTGCCCGGAATCGACGCCTCCAGTTGCGGGAGCAGTGCGCGGACCCGATCCACCGT
>DATEPD010000146.1:0-23506 GCA_035273365.1 Nitrospiraceae bacterium
ATTTTTCCGCTAGCAGCGTCAGCTCTCTGCTGGCCCAATCGTCTGCACCCAGGTCGTGGTAACTGAGTGCCAGAAAGTACAGAGCATCGGGTGCGACCGACTTGTCGGGGTATAGTTTCAGGATTTGTTCGAAGCGATGTGCGGCGGCCAGATAGGAGCCACGCCGATAATAGAATTCTCCCACGAAGAGATGTGCCTGGGCCAAGAGGTCGTGGCATTCTTGGATTTTCTGGAGCGCCGGGCCGTCATACCGGCTTCCTGGAAAATCTTTGCGCAGACGTTCAAAGGCTTCAAGTGCTTTCTGAACGGGGCTCGGATCCCGCTGAACTCCTTTGGCCAGTTTCATCTGGCTTTCTCCGATTCGGTACTGCGCATAGGAGGCGAGGATGTGAGCCCGATGGAGATCGAGGAAATGGTTATACTCGACAATGGCCTCCGTATACTCCTCTTTCTCGAAGAACGCCTCTCCTCGCTTCATGATGACGTTGGGGTCGTAGTTCTTTTTCATCGAATCGCCAAGGAAAATTTGTTCGTCAGTGCCGCTCAGGGCTTTCTTCGGCGTCTCCTGGATTTTGGGTGTACTGGAGCAAGCCGTGAGGAGGCAGATGACTGCGACACAGAAGCCGACGGCCGCTGTCAGTCGTGGCACAGCAATGAGGTTGGGAAACCCATGTAGCATAATTGCCCGGGAATGTAGCAGGAGCCCTTGCTGAATGCAAGGATTCGACGTAAGTTGACCCCCCGTGGCGCCGAGACCTATAATCCCGCCGACCGTTTAACGAGCCACCACACAGTACTCGCACATGACGATACGGACGAGGATTATTGGGACAGGCTCGTACCTCCCTGACCGGGTGGTTTCGAATCGCGAGGTAGGGGCCTTGCTGGGCCTTGAGCCTGCGGTCATCTTCCGCTTGACAGGAATTCTGGAGCGACGCAGAGCGGATGCCTCACAAGCCTCTTCCGATCTTGCGGCTGAAGCGGCGAGGTCGGCGCTTGATGCTGCCGGACTCCCGGTGTCTGAGCTGGGGGCGATTCTGCTTTCGACCACCTCTCCCGATACGGTCTTTCCCTCCACTGCGTGTCATGTTCAGCGCATGCTCGGTTGTGCCACGATACCGGCATTCGACGTGTCGGCTTCCTGTTCGGGCTTTCTCTATGGACTCTCGATGGCCGATGCGATGATTCGGAGCGGGCAGGTCACGACCTGTTTGGTGGTGGCCGCGGAAGTGAAATCTCGTTCTGTCGATCCCGCTGATGGCGATACGGCCGTTTTATTCGGCGATGGAGCCGGGGCGGTCGTGGTGCGGGGCGAGCCAGCGGCAGGCCAGTTGAGCCGTGGGCTCTTGGGGCTCCGTCTCCATGCGGACGGCGCCCAGCACGATTTGATTACCATTCCGGCAGGCGGATCGCGCCGGCCGACGACATCGGGGACAGTTGAGGCGAGGAGCCATATGTTGCGGATGCAAGGGGCTCCGCTCTTTCGTCTGGCGGTCAAGCGATTGGAGCAGGCCATCCGCGAGATCGTGAAAGAGTTCGGCGTCGATACACAGGATATCGCGCAGTTGGTCTTGCACCAAGCCAACCGGCGGATCCTCGACCAGCTCACGAAGCGGCTTGGGATTGCATCGGACCAGGTGTACTCCGTGATCGAACGCTACGGCAATACGTCGTCGGCTTCCTTGCCGATCGCGCTAGACCACGCAGTCCGTTCGGGAAAGATTCTGCCCCACGATATCGTCTTGCTGGGCAGTTTTGGCGGCGGCGTGACGTGGGCTGCAGGGCTGGTTCGCTGGTAAGGCTCGCAGGATGCTGAAAAAGTGTCGTCGGTCGCCGTGAGACAGGCTGATGTGAACCGGGGAATTTCGCGATGTTGTTTGGATTGATTCCTCAAGAAGAAGCTTTCTTTGAGCAGTTCAAGAAGGCCGCACATAACATGATTGAGGGAAGCCGTCTTCTGAAGGTGATGATGGAGGATTTTCGGTCTCCCATCGAACAAGCCCGGGCGATCAAAGACGTCGAGCACATTGGAGATGGCATTACGCACGACATTGCGCTTCGATTGAACCAGACCTTTATTACGCCGATCGATCGTGAAGACATTCATGATCTGGCCAGCGCCCTCGACGATATTCTGGATGTGACGGAGGAGATTGCCGACCGCTTCGTGTTATACAAGGTGAAAAAGCCGACCGAGATGGCCATCAAACTCGCCGACATTCTACACCAAGCCTCTGTGGCTGTGGGGCGAGGTGTGGATCTCCTGGGGCTTCCGCATCCGGAGATGAAGAAATGCAGTGTGGAGGTGAACAGTCTGGAGAACGAGGCCGACCGAGTCTCCCGTGATGCGATCTCCGCCCTCTTTGAAAAAGAAACCAACCCGATCGCGGTGATCATGTGGAAAGAAATTTACGAGCACTTCGAAGCAGGAACTGATCGGTGCGAAGACGTCGCGAACATTCTTGAGCGGATCACGCTCAAACACCACTGACAACTTGGAAGGCGTGAGGTGTGAAACGTAAGACGCAGGACATTACCGCTATGCGAAGAGGCCGATTCGTCATGTTTTCTTCTTCCTCGATTCCTTTTCCCTCACCCCTCATCCCGCACCCTGCACGAGTTCACGATGCCTGACCTGACGGGAATGTTGCTCATCGTGGTCGTGTTGGCGCTCCTGTTCGACTTTTCGAATGGGTGGCATGACAGTGCCAATGCCATTGCCACCGTCGTTTCGACAAGAGTTGTGAGCCCGTTTGTGGCGGTCATGGCAGCCGGTGTCCTGAATGTGGCCGGTGCGTTTATGTCTACCGCTGTGGCCAAGATGGTGGGGTCAGGAATTGTTAATCCGACGTTCGTCACCCAAGAAATGGTTGCAGCAGCGTTGGCCGGTGCAATCTTGTGGAATCTCTTCACGCTATTGTTGGGATTGCCGACCAGTTCCTCCCATGCCCTGATCGGTGGATTGGTCGGAGCTGCGGTGACCCATGGCGGGTGGGAGACGGTGAAGTGGTCCGGACTTCGACCGGTGATGGAAGCCATGGTGCTTGCGCCGTTCTTTGGCTTCGTCATCGGGTTTTCGTTGATGGTGGTGATTAGCTGGGTCTGTTTTCGTGTGACTCGTAGCGTGGCTAATCGATTGTTCAGACGGCTCCAGCTGGTGTCTGCCTGTTTCATGGCGTTCAGCCATGGTGCCAACGATGCACAGAAGGCCATGGGGATCATTACATTGGCGTTACTCGCTGCAGGGCAGATTCCTTCGAGCGAGGTGCCTGGTTGGGTCATCGGTGCATGCGCGGTGGCGATGGGCTTGGGGACGGCCGCGGGCGGCTGGCGGATTGTCCGTACACTGGGAATGGGCATCGTCAAGTTGGAGCCGGTTCATGGGTTTGCTGCAGAGACTGGCGCGGCGACAGTGTTGCTCGTGACGGCGTATGTTGGTCTGCCGGTGAGCACGACTCAGACCATCACGACCTCGGTTATGGGGGTCGGTGCGATCAAACGGCTTTCGGCGGTGCGCTGGGGCGTCACCGCAAGAATTCTGTATGCCTGGATTTTCACACTCCCTGGCTCCGCTCTCCTTGCGTCCCTCATTTATCTGATCGGGACGAGAGGGGTGTAGTTAGTCAGCCGGTTGACGGACCTGGTGGACAGGGAGCCGGACCACAAAACGACTGCCGGTTGGGCTGTTGGCTTCGACCCACACCCGCCCGCCTTGCCCCTCGACGATATGTCTGACAATCGCCAGTCCGAGCCCTGTTCCACCTAATTCACGTGAGCGTGCCTTATCAACCCTATAGAACCGTTCGAATACGCGCGGGCGGTCCTGCTCAGGGATTCCGATGCCGGTATCGGTGACGCTCAGTTCCACGGCCGTGACCAGCATGGGCTGGTCGGCATTGTCCGAAACCGGGTGGGCCGCAACCGTGATGGTTCCTTTTCCGGGGGTATATTTGACGGCGTTATCGAGCAGGTTGGACATGACCTGTGTCAACCGGTCTTCATCGCCGAGCACGGCAGGCAGATCGTCTTCCACGAAGGAGATGAGGCGGTGCCCATTCTTGTCTGCTAAGGGCTTGATCATAGCCAGCGTTCGCTCGATCACTCTCCGGATTTGAAGCGGTTCTTGCTTGAACAGAACCTGCCCTGATTCGATCTTTGAGAGCTGGAGGAGGTCTTCTAGAATCAGATTCAGTCGGTCGCTTTGTTTAAGGATGATGTCGAGGAATTTTGTGCTGATGTCAGGATCGTCTTTGGCGCCATCGAGCAAGGCTTCAATATACCCCTTGATGGACGTGAGTGGAGTTCTCAACTCGTGGGACACGTTGGCGACGAAATCTTTTCGGATATTTTCCAAGCGGCGTAACTCAGTCACGTCGTGGAAAACAAGGACCGCGCAGGCTTCGTTCTCCCGGTCGCAGGCAGTGACCGAGGCCTCGATATGGAGACAGCGACCATTCGGGTGCAGGAGAATTTCATCTTCTTCGTTCATGCGTTTCGTCAGGACTGTCGAGACTAACGTATCCAATTGTGGATGTCGGAAGACATCGGAGCAGGGGTGTCCGCGTGCTTCTATCCTGGTAACGTCGAACATTCGTTCCAAGGCTGGATTGACTTGCAACACGCGGCCTCGGCAGTCCAGCACCATCACGCCTTCGACCATCGAGGTCAACATGGCCAAGAGTTGGGCTCGATCTTCGGAGAGTTCATCGATCTTGGATTTGAGTTGGTCTGTCATGTGATTGAGCGTGTCGGCCAACAGACCGACTTCATCCCGCGATCCAGTCCGAATGCGGACCGCATGGTCACCTTTCGCCAGCTGCTGCGCAGCGATCGCAATATTGGACAGGGGTTTTGTGATGCTGCGAGCGAGCCACACACTCAGGGCGAGGGCAATCACAAATGCAATCCCAAAGGCGAGGGCCAAGTTCCGGTGCAACTTGTCGACTTCACGATCAAAGGTGGTCATCGGCAACCCTAACCTCAAGAAGACGGATGGTGTCGCCTGGTTTACATTGTTCACACCGATAGCCAAATACAACGTGCGCTCGCCGGTGGTGTGACTTGTGCGGAGATCCGTTCCGCGCCCGGTGGCTATGGCTTGCTGTATTTCCGGTCGCGCCAGGTGGTTCTCAACCGTAGGGAGGTTGCTATCCGGGACGGCGCTGTCGGCCAACACCTGTCCGTCCGGAGCAATGACGGTCACGCGTGCAAGGGCTCGCGCGCTGAGATCTCGAACGGCGGTCTGCAATTGGGGAGTTGAAGACAGCTTCCCCGATGGGGTCAGAAACGGCTGCAGCCCGTATGCGACGAGACTGGTTCGGGCCTCCAGTATCTGCCCCGATTGAACGATTTCCTGTTGTTCAAGGGAACGAATCGCTAACGTACGGGCGATGAGAAGCCCAAAGACGAGGACCAGCAGGGTTCCGATCGTGACCTTCCATCGGATGGAAAGGGTCATGCCGAACGATCCAACTCTTTGAGCTTATACCCCAGAGATTTGACTGACATAATCGCCTCGTTGAGCGAGGGGAGTTTCTGCTTGAGTCTACGGATGTGGACGTCGACCGTCCGTGTCGTTCCATAGTAATCGTATCCCCAGACGGTATTGAGGAGGATGTCTCGTGTCAGAACTCTGCCGGGATTGCGCAAGAGATGTTCGAGTAAGCCGAATTCTTTTGCCGTGAGAGGGACTTCTCTATTCTTCACCGTGACTTCGTGTCGTGCGAGATCCATGACGAGATCGCCATAACGATAGTGAGCCGGGTTGTCGTCCGGTTTCCGCTGAAGTCGCCGGAAGAGGGCTTTGATGCGGGCAACCAGAGTTTTGGGGCTGAACGGTTTGGTGACGTAGTCGTCGGCTCCAAGCTCCAGTCCAACGACGGTGTCCGACTCCTCCGCTTTAGCGGTCAACATGATAATGGGAAGCATTGCAGTTTCTGAAGCCGATCGAAGACGTTTACAGACCTCGATGCCGTCGATCTCAGGCAGCATCAGATCGAGGATGACCAAATCGGGCTTCTCCTGTTTCACCTGCCGGAGGGCCTCCGTGCCGGTCATGGCCGATACGGTTCGAAAGCCCTCCTTCTCCACATACAGCTTGACCAGTTGGAGAATGTCGTGCTCATCGTCAACGATGAGAATTTTCTTACTTGCAGGGCTTGGCATGGATGGTGGTGTGAGCCTACGGGGGAGCGGGCATCGTGTCAAGACGGGGAGCTTCCGAGCGGGGGCGTGAAGGCCACATGGAAGCGCAACGTGCGGCTTGTCGGGAAATGCCGCGTCTCGGGGCCGCGTGGGTGAGCCGGTGAGAACGAGAGGCAAAACTCTCGTTGGACGCGCAGTCAGGCGTTTATGGCCCACCCAGCCCAGGTTATGGTGGATAGCGAGGGAGATTATGCACGGGAGACGGGCAGAGAAAAGAGGCGCGGGCCAATTGTATTGACGGAGCCTGCTGCTCTGACGTAAGGTGGTCAGCAGTGACCAGTGAGGGCGTGGCGCACGAATGTGGCCCTGTACCGAGTCAAGGAGAAGTGACCGCTATGAAGATCTATCTCGCCAATCCACGAGGGTTTTGCGCCGGAGTCGACCGGGCGATTGATATCGTCGACCTCTCGCTCAAGAAATACGGGGCGCCGATCTATGTTCGACACGAAATTGTCCATAGCCGGCATGTTGTGAATTCGCTCCGTACCAAGGGTGCCGTGTTCGTTGAAGAGTTGGGAGAAGTACCGGAAGGTTCGGTCGTGATCTTCAGCGCGCATGGTGTGGCCAAGTCGGTATGGGACGAAGCGAATCGACGGCGACTGCACGTGATCGATGCCACCTGTCCGTTGGTCATCAAAGTACATAACGAGGTCAACCGCGATTATACGCAGGGGTATGATCTCATTCTGATCGGCCACGCAGGCCATCCTGAAGTGATCGGAACGCTTGGACAGATTCCGGACAAGTTCCATCTGGTCTCCTCGGTCGCCGATGTCGAGAAGCTACAAGTGGATAACGTCCACGAACTTTCGTACGTCACGCAAACGACGCTGAGCGTCGATGAGTGTCGGGATATCGTCGGTGCACTCCATCAGCGGTTTCCGCATATCAAGGGTCCGCACCAGGAGGATATCTGTTATGCAACGCAGAATCGCCAGAATGCCGTAAAAGAACTCTCCAAGCTGGTGGACGTCATTCTCGTGATCGGCTCTCCGAACAGCTCGAACTCCAACCGTCTACGTGAGTTGGGAGAGCAGTGCGGGATTGCGTCCTACTTGATCGATTCCGCGTCCGATGTCAATCCAGCCTGGCTCATGAACGTGCAAGCAGTCGGGATCACCGCCGGCGCGTCAGCGCCGGAAGTGCTGGTTGAAGAGGTGGTGACGTACCTCAAGACAATTGCGACTGCAGAGGTTCAAGACCTGACGGTGATCGAAGAGGACGTTGAGTTTCTTCTTCCGAAAGAACTGATCACCATTGAGTCCCTTAATAAATCCGTTGGGGTTCAGGCAGGATAACCGCACCTTTCCGCCATTAGCCCACTCCCCAAATGTTGTAGGTCATTATCCTCATATCTACCACCGGCAGTATTTTGTTTTGATTTTTCCTCCAGATTCGTGATACACCACCACGGTTCCATCCGCCTGGGTCCTCTCAAGACATGCTACCGAAGGAGTTGCCGATGTATTTGAAATCCATTGAGATGACGGGGTTTAAATCGTTCGCGGAAGCTCGGATCGAATTCCCCGAAGGCGTCACCGCCATCGTGGGGCCAAACGGGAGCGGAAAAAGCAATGTGGTCGATGCGATTCTTTGGGTACTCGGCGAGCAGAGCACGAAGGCTCTGCGAAGCGACAAGATGGAAGATGTGATCTTTAATGGGACCGAAATGCGGAAGCCTCTCGGCCTGGCCGAAGTGTCGCTCGTGATCAGTGGGCTGGATCGGATCCATGTGGATCCCCTGTCCGGCCTTTCGAGCCAGTTGTCGGAATATCAAGAACTCATGCTCACGCGCCGTCTCTATCGTAATGGCGACAGCGAATATCTCATCAATAAGACCGTCTGCCGGTTGAAGGATGTCCGGAGCATCCTCCTGGACACCAGGGCTGGGACAAAAGGACATACCGTCATTGCGCAAGGGCAAATTGATCAGATTTTGAACGCGTCACCGGAAGATCGGCGCGAGTTGATCGAAGAGACTGCCGGCATCGTCCGCTACAAAAAGCAGAAGGCCGAAACATTGCGTAAGTTGGATACGACGCAGCAAAACCTTTTGCGGGTGCGGGACATCATTGCTGAGGTGAAAAAGCAGTTGAATGCCCTCGACCGCCAAGCACGCCAGGCGCGGTCGTATCAGATGTTGCACCAAGAGGCCAAGTCGCTGGAGATTCAGTTGCTAACCAACGAATACCGTGTCCTACGCACGACGCTCAAGGAAGTGGAGTCGACACTGCAGACGTTGGGAGATCGCGAGTCCGAACAATCCGCCGAGCTGGCTCGTTTGAATGTGGAGCTTGAGCGGATCAAGCTCGCGATGGCCACAGCAACCGAGGCGATCGGGCAGAGGCGCGAGGAACTGTCGAAGGTGGAACAGCAACAGGCCCAGACACTCACGGCCGCAGAGGTTGAGCGCAATCGCAGCGAGCTCTATACGCAGCAGCAGAGCCAGGGAAGGGAGGAACTCGAACGCCTCACCCAGGAGCAACAGCAGGACGCGGTGGAAGCGGCGGCGCTTGAAGACACGCTGGCCACGCTCGAGCGCGACTGTGTGGAGCGGGAGCAGGCATTCGCAACGCTCGACCGGGAGATGAAAGAGCTGGTTCAGCAACGAACGGCTGCCTTGGCTGAAGAGGACCGAGGACGTCAGGACGTTCTCAATCTGGCGGTATTGGTTGCGAATACTGAACAGACATTGATGCAATTGTCGACTCGCATTCAAGAGGCGGCGGACCGTGAAGGCCGGCTGGCTCGCGAGCGAGAAGACGCTCGCCTGCAGCATGTGACGGCAATGGACAAGCGCCAGGCGCTTCAACTGGCTTCCCAAGACGCGGAGCGATTGGTGGCTGAGCTGCGGCGGAAGCAACAAGGTGTTGAAGAAGAGAGCGAGCATCTGTCGGTCGAGTTGTCCGAAGTTGACCAGTTGATATTTCGTCAGTCGGAAGAAGTGGCCGCAGTGGATTCTCATCTCAGAGCCCTGCAAGGCGTGGTGCAGGAAGATATGGGTTATGGACGGCGCGGGGACGAAGAGTCTACTGCGCTCAAAACCTGCGCAGGGGTTCGCGATGCTATTGCCGAGTGGCTGGTCGTGCCTCCTGGATGGGACCGGGCGGTGGAAGCGATTTTGGGCGAGCGGGTCAGGGGATGGTTCGTCGACAGTCCCGCCGCGGCCTGTGAAGCCATTGAATTTTTGAAAGGGAAGAATCTTGGGCGGGGGACGTTCATTCCTCAGCATCCTCGGTGGACGGTTCGGGATTCGGCCTCACACCAGTGGTGGTCCGCGATAGAGGGCCAGCCCGGTGTGGTTGGACGTGCGGTTGACCTGATCCACGTGGATGGCCAACGAGAGACGGCCCGTGATTATCTCTTCGATCGGATTGTGTTCGTCGACACTCTCCAGGACGCGACAGCTTTGTGGGAACAACAACCCTCCTCAGATCCCGATGGGCCCATCCTTGTGACGCGCGCCGGAGAAGTCTTGGATGCGGCGGGGGTCATTACCGGTGGACAGGCCGGCACAACGGGAGGGCTGCTGCAACGTCGCCGAGAGATGCTGAATTTGGAAGCTCAGGGCATCTCGCTGACGGGACGCGTCGAAGAAGGGAAGCAGCGACGGGAACGATTGCTGGTGCAGGGACAGGAGTTGCGCGAGCACAGTCGACAGCTCGTGGAAGCATTGCGTGATGCGGAAATGCAGGGGCTCTCACTGCGGAAAGACGAAGACGGACTCGAGCATGTTTTGGGAGATCTGTCCCAGCGGATGGAGACATTGATGGGTGATGCGCAACGAGGTTCGGTGGAAGTGCAGCGACTGGAGCAAGAGTTGCACTCCGGCGAAGCGCAACTTGCCCAGTGGATGGCGGAGAAAACAGGCCAAGAAACCGGGCTCAGTCGTGTGCGTGAACGGGTGGGGCAGATTGATCACGCTATGCAGGGGCTCCAACAGCGACTGACAGAGGCGCAATTGATCGCACAGGGAATTCGGACGACCCGTGAGCATCGCCACCTGGACCTCTTGCGGATTCAGCAGCAACAGCAGGACGCGGCCGCCCGTATTGGGATGTTGACGCGTCATGTCGAGGAACTCACGGCCTCGATCGAGCAGAGCCGGGTTGAGCGTGAGCACCAAGAAGTCCGTTGTCGCGAATTCGGTGAGGCAGCCATTCAGGTCAAGGCTCGGCTGATCGAACTTCAAGAAGAGCAGGCGCAGGACATGGCGGCGGCAAATCAGCTCGATGCCGGGCTGGAGGATGTTCGACGTGCGGTGTCGTCACTGCGCGAGTCCCGCATGGCCGTGGAGGTCAAGAAGGCGGAAATTCGGATGCAATTGGGAACGGTTGAATCCACGCTGTTAGGAACGTACCAAGTCGATCTTGCGATGCTGGTCGATCCACCGGCCGTGGAGATGACACCCGAACAGCTGTCCATCGAAGGAGAGCCGATCCCAGAAGGCCAACCGAGAGTTAATGAAGTCGCACTACGTGAGCAACTGCAGAAGGTCCGCGACAAGATCGATCGGCTGGGGCCTATCAATTTGGCGGCCATTCACGAACATCAGGAGTTGGACGAACGGTATCGATTCCTGACAACGCAGGAACACGATCTCTCGACATCTATCGGCTCACTCAAAGAAATCATTCAGCGCATCAACCGCACCACGAAAGACATGTTCGCCGGTACCTTTGCCGAACTCCAGCAGAAATTCAGTGAGGTCTTCGTGAAGTTCTTCCCCGGTGGCCGGGCTGAACTCCGGCTGGTCGAAGTGAATGCGGATGAGATGGCAGAAGAGCGTGGACCGCAGGAGCCGGGAGTCGATATCGTTGTGCAACCACCGGGCAAACGTTTGAAGGGGATAACCATGCTCTCGGGTGGTGAGAAGACCTTGACGGCGATGGCCCTGCTCTTCGCGAGCTTTTTGATCAGACCGACGCCGTTTTGTATTCTCGATGAAATCGACGCGCCGCTGGACGAGGAGAACATCGGGCGATTTACCGGCGTCTTGCATGAACTCTCCGAAGATGCGCAGTTCATGGTCATCACCCACAGTAAGCAGACAATGGCCGTTGCCGACTCCTTGTTTGGAGTCACCATGGAAGAGCCGGGCATCTCAAAAATCATCTCGGTCAGACTGGGTAACTTGCAGACAGCCTAGGCAGACCAGATTGGCTAAAACATCCGTACTTCAGAGGACTTCCGCTGTTCTGTTTCTTGACGGCGGCGTAGGGTGTCTGCTATATACCCGAACATGAGCAGATCCATGAGCGTAACGCTCATGGATTGAGCGTTTATGGGGACAAAGCGAGTCACTCGCGTTGCCCCCATCCATCTTCAGTTCTCTACAGACCAACACGATGAAGCTGATTCGAACGCTTCTGGATCGTCTATCCGATAGCCTCTTCGTCTCCGTGCCAGAGACGGTTGGGCTGGCGACAGAACTCTCCAACGTTCCGCCGTTGCGTCTGGTGTCGGACAAGTTTGAGCCTTCGACGTCCGTCGACGCTGCGACACGTCGCTCTGCCAGTCATTCGATCAGCCATGTGGATGCGCTCGATGACGCGGTCCGGCGTAGTCAAGCCTGGTTTTTGTCCAGACAACATGCCTCAGAGGGATACTGGGTTGCCGAACTCGAAGCCGATACCACGCTGACCGCCGAATACCTCTTGTTACGGCGGTTCCTCGATCGGGTCGATCCCGAGCGAGAGCGCCGAGCGGTTCGCTACCTCCGTGCCATGCAATTACCCGATGGCGGATGGCCGATTTTCTACGGAGGGCCTTCGGAGATCAGCGCCTCCGTGAAAGCCTATTTCGCTTTGAAGTTGAGCGGGATCTCCGCCACCGATCCTTCCATGCTTCGGGCTCGCGACTGTATTGTGGCGATGGGCGGCGTCGTATGCACGAACGTGTTCACGAAAATCACCCTGGCGCTATTTGAGCAATATGATTGGAAGGGCATTCCGAGCATGCCGCCCGAAATCATGCTCCTGCCGAAACGGTTCTATTTCAGCATCTATGCCATCTCCTATTGGTCTCGTGCCGTCTTAATTCCTTTGCTCGTGGTTTTCGCGAATCAGCCTGTCTGTCGTATTCCTCAGGAGCAGGGTATCGACGAGCTCTATGTCGCGCCTCGATCACAGATCCGCTATCGCGACGTGCCACCCTTCAGTAAGGATCAACGGTGGTTCACGCCGCATAACTTCTTTGTCCAGCTGGACAGGGTACTGAAACTGTACGACCGGATGCCGCTGAGTTGGTTGCGTGAAAAGTCCTTGCACAGGGCGGCCACCTGGATGTTGGAACACATCAAGGGCAGCGGCGGATTAGGGGCAATTTATCCGGCCATGGCGAATTCGATCGTGGCTCTTCGTTGCCTCGGCTATCAGGTCGACGATCCATTGGTGCGGAAGGCGCTCCACGAAATCGAATTGCTGGAAGTCTACGACACGGTATCGGTCGGCGAGCAGCGCGTCGAAACTTTGCATCTTCAGCCTTGCCACTCTCCCATCTGGGATACGGCATTGCTCATGAACGCCTTGATCGAAACCGGGATGGCGGAGGACCACCCCTCTCTCCAAAAGGCGGCTGCGTACTTGGTCTCGCGCCAAACGAACACGATTGGAGATTGGAAGTTTTCGTCTCCCGATGCGGAGCCGGGAGGCTGGTATTTCCAGTTTGAAAACGAACTCTATCCCGATGTGGATGATTCGGCCGTGGTGCTGATGGCACTCTCGAAAGTCCGGATGGCTCAAGGCATCGATGTGCAGGCATCCATCCAACGGGGAACACATTGGGTGCTGGCCATGCAAGGATCCGATGGCGGGTGGGGCGCATACGACAAGGACAACAACCGTATCGTCTTCAACTATATTCCGTTTGCCGACCACCATGCCTTGCTTGATCCGAGCACGTCCGACTTGACCGGACGCTGTCTCGAGATGCTTGCGGCGTTGGGCTACGATCAAACGCATCCCGCCGTGGCGCCGGCACTGCGATTCCTCAGGCGAGAGCAGGAGGCCGACGGCAGCTGGTACGGCCGATGGGGCGTCAATTATATCTATGGCACCTGGTCCGTCCTCGCCGGCCTCCGTGCAATCGGAGAGGATCTCTCGAAGCCGTATATTCGCCGTGCGGTCGCTTGGCTCGAGTCGAAGCAGAACCCTGATGGCGGATGGGGTGAGTCATGTTTGTCATACGGCAATCCTGCGTGGAGCGGGAAGGGCGACAGTACGCCCTCTCAAACGGCCTGGGCCATCATGGGGCTCATGTCGGCTGGGATGGCCGATGCATTTAGCGTCGCTCGCGGTATCCAGTATCTGCTTCGCCACCAAATGAAGGATGGTTCATGGGAAGAGGTTCGCCATACAGGGACCGGATTCCCTCGGGTGTTTTATCTCCGCTACCATTGGTACTGTCGGTACTTTCCATTGTGGGCCTTGGCGATGTATCGGAATCTCCGGACGCGAGGGAAGATGAGGGCCGACGAAGTCCGGGAGCAGGTACTTGAGTCCGGGTGTCATCGAGCCGATCGTTGAACACTCCGCCGACGTTACCCGTTGGCATGGGGCAACCCCTCTCAGGATCTACGGTGAATCCCGTCGCCATCTTCGCCGCGACTCGCTGGGAACTCCAGGCCGTTCGCCGTGCGCTCGCAACGGATCGCGTCGAGAGCATCGCCGGAGTTCGTTGCCATATTGGCCGGCGAGGGGATCGGACGTATTGGCTAATCCAAACAGGTGTCGGCCCCAGGACGGCCGGTACTATTGCGGAAAAAGTGTTGAAGGCACAGGCCATGTCGCTGGTCATATCCACTGGTTTTGCCTGCGCGCTCGTGCCGGCTCAGGTGGGAGACCTCATCGTCGGCACAGCGGTGTCGTCTATCCATCCGGGCAGTACGTGGACGATGAGGGATGACCGTGTCTTCTGCGATGAGGCCGTACGCGCACGCCTTCTCACCGTGGCGCAGGATGCGGGGTTGGTCGCGCGGGTCGGCACGGTTGTGTCATCAGAAACCGTGGTGTGGAAGGCGGAGGAGAAGCGACGGCTGCGTGGTCTGACCGATGCGACCGGACTCGATATGGAAAGTGCGGCAATAGCCGCAGTTGCTCAGGAACGTGGCCTCCCCATGGTGATTGTGCGGACGGTCTCTGATTTGGTGGATGAAGATCTCCCCCTTGACTTCAATCTCTTTCTCAGGCCCACTGGCTGGGTGAAAGGCATGCAGGCGGTTATCGGCAGCCCCTCCAGCATCGGGGGGCTGAGTCGCCTGAGAAAGCAAAGCCGCGTGGCAGCGGATGGATTGACGAAATGGTTTCAACGCTATATGGAAACAGACACTGAATCGCTTCGATAGCCCAGGCAACTGATGACGAATGTCGTTGAACAGGTGGGGGCGTGGACGCTCATTCGTGTCCAGGAAATGGGCCGCATGCTGTTGTTCGTGCTGTCGGCGTTTGCCTGGTTGATGCGGCCTCCGTTTCGATTCCATCAAACCATGAAACAGCTCCACTTCGTCGGGTACAAATCTACATTTGTCGTCGTGCTCACTGCGGCATTTACGGGGATGGTTCTGGCGCTCCAAGGGTATTACACCTTGCGGAAGTTTGGTTCGGAGGGGTTGTTGGGTTCCGCTGTGGCGTTGAGTATGATCCGTGAGTTGGGGCCGGTGTTGGCTGCGTTAATGGTGACCGCCCGGGCCGGATCGGCCATGACCGCCGAAATCGGCATTATGCGGATTACAGAACAGATCGACGCGCTCGATACGATGTCGATCAATCCGCTGCAATACTTGATCGCACCGAAATTGATGGCAGGCCTGATCGGGGTGCCGTTGCTTGTGGCCATCTTCGATGTGGTCGGCATCTATGGCGGCTCTCTTGTCGGAGTAGATTTGTTGGGCGTGAGTGAGGGGGCCTATTGGAACTCGGTCGACTCGGCCGTGGAATGGAAAGACGTCTATGGCGGCATTCTCAAGTCGATCAGCTTCGGGCTGATCGTCAGTTGGGTCTGTTGTTATAAAGGGTTCTACACGAGACAGAGTGCCGAGGGACTCGGGCGCGCGACGACGGAGGCGGTGGTCTTATCGTCGGTGCTCATCCTCGTCGTCGACTATTTTCTGACCTCGGTCTTGCTGTAACCCTCATGATCAGGTTGATCGGGGTCGAAAAAAAACTTGGTGGCCAGCCGGTGCTGCAAGGCGTCGACCTCTCGATCCCTGTCGGCAAACTCACGACCATTATCGGTCGCAGTGGAGAGGGAAAGAGTGTGCTGCTCAAGCACATGATCGGGCTCATGCAGCCGGATCGCGGCGAGGTATGGGTCGGCGATGTGGAGATCTCTCGTCTGTCGGGCACGCGCTTAAACAATGTGCGGAAACAGTTCGCGATGCTCTTTCAGAGTGCGGCACTGTTCGACTCCCTTTCAGTCTTCGAAAATGTCGCCTTCCCGTTGCGGGAAAAATTGCGCATGAAGGGTCCGGAGGTGGCGCGCCGGGTTGAAGAGAAGCTAGAGGAAGTTGGGTTGGCGGGGATGGGGCACAAGTTTCCCGCCGAATTGAGCGGTGGTATGCGCAAGCGGGCCGGATTGGCGCGAGCATTGGTCATGGAACCGGAGATTATCCTCTTCGATGAGCCGACGACTGGACTGGATCCTTTGATGGCGAAAGCGATTCACGAATTGATTGTGACAATGCACAGGCGTTTCGGCTTCACGGCAGTCATGGTCAGCCATGAAATTCCAGAGATCTTTGGCATTTCCGATTGGGTGGTGATGCTTCAGAAAGGCAGGATTGCCTTGATGGCCACAGCCGCTGAGTTTCAGCAGACGACCGACCCTGAGATTCATGAATTCATTTCAGTCGGTGAAACTGGGGCGTGGCCTGGATCGCTTGCTCGGTGAAAGAGGAGCATTGAGAATGGAAAAAACCAAGCTGGATATGGTGGTCGGCGCGTTCGTACTTGTCGGCATCTTGTGCCTGGCATATCTCTCGATCAAGCTCGGGAAACTCGAGATGATTGGCGGCGATGTCTACGAAGTCGAGGCGCAATTCAACAGCGCCTCGGGGCTGAAACCCGGTACAGCGGTCGAAATTGCCGGCGTCGAAGTCGGCAAGATCCGAGCCATTACGCTTATCGAGGATCGCGCGAAGGTGAAACTGGCAGTCAATAACACCGTCAAGCTCTATACGGACACGATCGCATCGATCAAAACGCGGGGGATCATTGGAGAAAAGTTTCTCGCGCTCTCGCCCGGCGGGGGCGGAGATCCCCTCAAGCCAGGAGATACCATCCGCGATACGGAATCCGGCCTCGATCTCGAACAGTTGGTGGGCCAGTTTGTCCACGGGAAGGTGAACTAGGGGGGCTGTGCCGGACACTTCGCGATTGTGAAGGAGAACCAAGAAGGAGAAACGCATCATGATGTGTGGCGCTGGAGGAAAGCGGGGTATTGGCCGACGAATGTCCATCGGGATTGTTCTGGCGTTGTTCCTCTGTGCCGGACCGGTCGTGCAGACCGTATGGGCCGGGGCAGCGACCGATGCGATGAAGGGCAGCATCGACGAACTGCTCAGAGTGGTGCAGGATAAGGACTTGAGACAGCCTGCGAAAACTTCTGAACGCCGGAAGTTGCTGGAACAGACCGTCAGTGAACGGTTCGATTTTGAGGAGATGTCGCTCCGCGCCCTAGGAGCTCCTTGGAAGCAACTATCTGATCAAGACAAGAAGGAGTTTGTGTCGCTCTTTCGAACGCTCTTGATTAATACGTATCGGGAACAGATCGAAACGTATTCCGGCGACGGGGTGCAGTATTTAAATGAGCGGGTCGAAAAGGCAGGGGAAAAGGAATACGCAGAGGTGCGGACCAAGATCTTCTTGTCAGATAAGTCGGAACTGAGGCTCGATTACAAACTCATCAATAAGGATAAAACGAATTGGCGAGTCTACGACGTGGTCATCCAAGACATCGGACTAATCAGCAACTACCAAAAGCAGTTCACTAAAATAATCCGTGCTTCATCCTACCAAGGCCTCGTCGATCAGCTTCGAACGAAATCCGACAAGATCAAAGCCCCGTAATATCGCTGAGTCCAGTGGTTATGACGACCTTGCACAGTATCGCTGTTCTTTTGGTGTGTGTGCTCACAGGGGGTAGCCTCCTGTGGGCGGCGCCCGCCCAAGCTGATGTTGAATACTTCCCGATTCCATCCGTGTCTACCAGCAAGAATGATGGGAACGATGCCGGGTTGATCGTCCCGATATTGACGACTGACCCTGATGGAGAGCTCAAGTATCTCGTTGCCCCGATGCTCATCCGCAATTCTATCGTTGGAACACGCGGTGCGATCAACGTATTTCGATACGAGCCGGGGGGACGTGAAATGCGGTTCATCGGATCCTTCACCGAACAGATCGAACGTAAAGTGGTATTCAGTTATGCCGACCCGGCCTTCAGTCAGGGGCGCTACTCGTTGAACTTTGGTGCCTCGTTTTTTAAAAACGCCACGTCTCGATTTTTTGGCATCGGCCAAGGGACAACAGAATCGGACCAAACGAATTACACCGCGCGTGAAGCCCGGTTGAATTGGCGATTCGGGGTTTACGCAAACGAAGTCACCCAGATCGCCATTGGCCAGCGGTTCCGCGACGTGCAGCTGCAGCATGGCGCCACCGATCTCCCCTTTACCGGCGACCGGTTCCCCACGGTGGATGGGGTACAAGGTGAATCGATCATTCTCGGACACCGGGCGACATTCTATTATGATACGCGCAACAGTCTTGTCTCGCCGACCGATGGGATGGCTGTGACGGCCTATGCGGAGGTGAACCAAAATATCCGGAACGGCGCCCATCCCATCTATTCCCGCTATGGACTCGAGGTCAAGAAGTTGTTCCCAAGTGAGTCGAAGCACGCGATTCTCATTGTTCGGGGGGACCTGCAAGCCACGATTGGGACGGATGTGCCGTTCTTTGAGCAGAGTTCATTGGGTGGGCAAAACAATCTACGCGGATACGGCGTCGACCGCTTCATCGATCAACATCTTATTGCGTTCAGTATAGAAGAGCGTATTCACCTGGTGAGGACGAAGATCGCAGGGGTGACAGCGGATTTTGAGATTGCGCCATTTTTGGATACTGGACAGGTCTTCACTAATTACAAGGACGTCACCTTTAAGAGCTACCGGATGACGCCAGGCATAGGGTTCCGTGGGATCGTGAAGCCCAACGTCGTTGGGCGGATCGATTATGGCTACAGCCGGGAAGGTGGCGCGGTCTTTGCCGGACTCGATTTCCCGTATTGATCGACCGTTGCGAGGTATGAGGTATGATGGGCGGCACGATATCCTGGCTGGCACTGCTCGTCTGGCTCCTCTTTTCTTTCGTCAGTGTTCAACCATCGCCGGTCCATGCGGAGGGATTCGGTCCGTTTCCTGTCAGAAATTTTCAGCCGATCCAGCAGCTGGTCATGAACATGCCGGGAGATCGTGCCGCTGTGCTGAAGAAGGGCGTACTGGATGTGCGATTGGAACTCGCGGAAACCGCCAGCATTTTTCGTGATGGTGGTCCTCAAACCAGCGTGACGATGAAGTTTGAAACGCTTCGATCAGGATTATTCCTCCGGTATGGCGCGACAGAGCGATGGGAATTTTCCGTGGAAGTGCCCGTACTCTATCGCTATCACGGATTTATGGATGGGCCTATCAAGTCAGTCGAACGGCTTACGACCGGTGTGTCGCCGGCTCGGAGTGCATTGGGCCAGACGGACTATGCGTTCAACATTTCACGAGGGGGACGGACCATCGCGAGCGGAAGGGACGGAGCCGTTGGTTTGGGCGATAGTACGGTAATAAGCAAATACCAAGTGCTATTGGAGACTGCATCGATACCGGCGGTGTCGGTCCGTACGGCACTCAAGCTTCCGACAGGAGATGAAGGGCAATTCTTTGGGAGCGGCAGCCCGGATTTTGGGTTGGGGCTGGCGGTTGAAAAAGGATTTGGCGGGCGCTGGGTGGTCTATAGCAATCTCAATGGAGTGGTTCCGACTGGGCGTATTGCAGGGATCGCAGTCCAGCCGACGGTATCTGGAATTGTCGCCGTGGAATATCTCTGGTCGGAGGATTTTTCCCTTACCACGCAGTTCGATTATTATTCTTCACCATTCCACAGCGCGGGCACGCGAGTACTGGATAAAGGCGTGACGGAATCAGTGGTGGGGTTCAGTTACCGTCTCACACAGAACCTCTTGTGGCAAGGCTACGGGGTCGAAAATCTGGACTTCATTACCGGGAGCGCAGCTGATTTCACACTCTCGACATTATTGACCTATCGATATGCGACATAAGTGTTGCGGGAATTTCGGTAATGAAATCCGTATAACCCCTTGACAATATGGGATTCCCATGTGAAACTTACGCCTGCGAGCGTCCAAGCCGCCAAACTCCTTCTCCAGTGGTCACAGGGCTCAACTCGTTGTTACAGACGTACGCGCGTACGTATTGACGCAAAGGAGCATCTCCCATGTCGATTTTGAAGACCATTCAAAGCCCGTCTGATCTGAAACGGCTACCACCGACGCTGTATCCGGCCTTGTGCCAGGAACTGCGGGAGCAGATTATCGGCGTGGTATCCAACGTCGGAGGGCACTTGGCCTCGAACCTCGGCGTGATTGAACTCACGGTGGCATTGCACTCCCTGCTCAACACCCCCAAGGATAAGATCGTGTGGGACACGAGCAATCAAGCCTATGCGCATAAGTTATTGACGGGGCGTCGCGAGGGCTTCCATACGCTCCGGCAGTATGGAGGGCTGAGCGGCTTCTGCAAGCGTGAGGAAAGTGAATACGATACGTTCAATGCAGGCCATGCAGGGACCGGTGTTTCCGCAGCCTATGGCATGGTCGAGGCGCGTGAGCAGTTGAAACAACGGCACAAGGTCGTCTGCATTGTCGGAGACGGCGCCATGACGGCCGGAATGACGCTCGAAGGTTTGCAGCATGCCGGAGGACTGGGAAAGGACTTCCTGGTCATTCTGAACGATAATCAAATGTCCATCTCGAAGAATGTCGGAGCCATTTCCTCCTATCTGAACCGGACCATCACCGGAGATTTTTATGACAAGATGCGAGAGGAAACAGGGCAGCTGTTGGGGAAAATTCCCCACATCGGTCAGGACATGCAGAAGTGGGCCCGCAGGGCTGAAGAGTTGGCCAAGGGAGCGATCCTCCCCGGGTTGCTCTTTGAAGAGCTTGGGTTCAGGTATGCGGGTCCGATTGACGGACATAATTTCGAGCATCTCCTCCCCACGTTGGAAAATGTATTGAAGATGAAGGGGCCGGTGTTACTCCATGTTATTACGAAAAAGGGGCTGGGCTATGAGCCTTCGGTGAACAATCCGGTGTGGTTCCATGCTTGTCCTCCTTTTGTTCGGGAAACCGGAGCGCCGGCAAAGAAAGCGGCACGCCCGTCCTATACGCAGATCGCCATCGAATCATTGGTCAAGCTGGCCCGCAAGGACAAGCGAATCGTGGCGATTACGGCTGCGATGTGCGAAGGGACCGGCCTGAATATTTTTGAGAAAGAGTTTCCGGACCGGTTCTACGACGTGGGAATTGCCGAGCAACATTCGGTGACATTTGCGGCGGGTCTTGCGACTCAAGGCCTTCGTCCCGTGGTGGCTTTGTATGCCACCTTCCTACAGCGTGCGTACGACCAAGTGGTACACGATGTCGCCACGCAAAATCTGCCGGTGACGTTCTGCATCGATCGCGGCGGGCTCGTAGCGGAAGACGGGACGACACACCATGGAGCATTCGACTATGCATTTCTCCGCCACGTTCCGAACATGGTTGTCATGGCGCCGAAGGATGAAAATGAGCTGCAGCATATGTTGAAAACCTGCCTCCAGCATGACGGACCTGCCTCGGTGCGGTATCCACGCGGACTGAGCCTCGGCGTCACGATGGATCAGGAGCAGAAGGCGTTGCCGATTGGGAAGGGCGAGTTATTGTGCGATGGCACGGACGTGGCGATCATGGCTATCGGTGTGCCGGTCTCGCATGCTGTGGCAGCGGCGAAACGGCTTGAGGAAGAAGGGATCTCTACGGCGGTGGTCAATGCGCGTTTCGTGAAACCGCTGGATCAGGACTTGATCGTTGGGGTGGCGAAGCGGGTTCGCTATGTGGTGACGGTTGAAGAAGGCTGCAAGATGGGTGGATTCGGCTCAGCCGTTCTCGAGGCCCTGTCCGACGGCGGCGTGACGGATGTGATGACGAAGATCATTGGGTTGCCGGATTGGTACATCGAACAAGGACCGCAGGACTTCCTGCGCGAACGGTATGGGTTGACGGCGGAAGGAATCTATCAGAGCGTGAAGGAACTCATCGATAGGATACCGGCTACTTCACGAGAGAAGTTCACCTTTGCCTCATCGGCCGATCGGCTTCCACACGGAGATGAACAGGGGAGCTAATTGGGACGTGAAACGTAAAGCGTTCATCGTGAAACGAATCTAACGGCAAATCGAATGCATATCACAAGACGGAAAACTCGGCAGATTAAAATTGGCAAGCTCAAGATCGGCGGAGACGCGCCCGTGTCAGTCCAGTCGATGTGTTCGACTGACACACGGGATGCCGTTGCGACGATCGAACAAATTCGCCAGTTGGAGGCTGCAGGGTGCGAAGTGATTCGCGTGGCCGTACCGGACGACGAAGCGGCGGCTGTGCTGCCTAAGATCAAAGCGGCGATGACCGTGCCGCTGATTGCAGATATTCATTTCGATCATCGGCTAGCATTGAAAGCCGCTAAGATCGTGGACTGTGTCCGGATCAATCCGGGCAATATAGGAGCCTGGTGGAAAGTCGAAGAAGTCATCAAGGCCGTGAACGAACGGGGGATTCCCTTACGCGTCGGCGTCAATGGCGGGTCACTTGAACGGCCGTTGCTGGATAAATATGGCTGGCCGTCACCGGAAGCCTTGGCCGAATCGGCGCTCAATGCCGTCCATGCGTTAGAGGACGTGGGGTTTACGAACATGAAGGTGTCGCTGAAGGCGTCGGATGTGCATCATGCGATCGATGCCTACTGGCTGTTTGCGCACCAGTCCGACTATCCGCTGCATATTGGAATCACCGAGGCAGGAACGGCGATGACCGGGGCCGTCAAATCTACCATGGGTCTCGGGTATTTGCTCTCGCAGGGGATCGGCGACACCTTGCGCGTGTCACTCGCTGCTGATCCGGTCGAGGAAGTGAAGGTCGGGTTTGAAATCCTGAAGTCGCTCGAACTTCGCCACCGAGGAATCAATGTCATTGCCTGTCCCACCTGCGGCCGCGTAGAGATCGACGTGGTGAAGCTGGCCAATGAACTGGAAAAGAAGCTAGGCCATATTAAGACGCCCCTCAATGTGTCGGTCCTGGGTTGTGTCGTGAACGGTATCGGCGAAGGGAAAGAAGCGGATATCGGGATCGCCGGCGGCGAAGGCAAAGGCATTCTGTTCAAGAAAGGCAAGCTCGTTCGAAAGGTGCCGATTGAGGAGTTGATGGACACGTTGATTCATGAGGTTGAGCTGATGGCTAAGGAGAAAGACGCTGAAGAGAATGGGGAGGTGGCGGTCCGTTCGAACGAAGGGTGGGAATCGATCGTGCCACAGTCGGATCAGCCTGCGACTCTCGGAAAAGAAATTCCTGTGCTGCCCAACCGATAACCGCGCATCCGTTTTGTCTCTCTATCCTCATCTTCCGGCCTATACTCTTCCAATCTATACATTGAGATATGGGAAGAAGGCCCGCTATAATGCCGCACGGGGCGCCGTACCCAAGTGGTTAAGGGAGCAGTCTGCAAAACTGCGATGCAGCGGTTCGACTCCGCTCGGCGCCTCCAAACAGAGCTCGCTCGACTCAGAGCCCTTATGATTATTCAAGGCGAAGGGTAAAAAACCCTCCGGTGTTTCCCCTCTATCGGTACGTCGGCTCTTCTTGAATTGAAATAGGTCTGCACCGTGTGGTCCATGGTCGGCTCTCGGCCCCTCGAAGCGATCTGTATGGTTGGTTATGGTAATGCGTCTGCGTCGTACCTCTGCGACTGCCTAACCGTTGATGCCAAGCCAGTCTCGGGGTTGTTCGAAACGAGAGAGCATCGGCTTCCTTGTGTGCGTGGTGACTGAAAATATCCCTTAAAGAAGCGATTATAGTGATCATGGGACCACGCCTCACCGACATGGCAAGAAGGAGGACCAATCCAATCAAATTGCGCGTCACCATGCCTGAACTTATGGCTAGATGCTAAGTCTGGCAAGAACCGAAGACTTCCGGACCA
>DATEPD010000147.1:0-2469 GCA_035273365.1 Nitrospiraceae bacterium
GTTGGACTCCGGGATAATGTGCAGGCCAGAGAACTGCTGCAAGACGGCAGTTACCGCCGGCTCCACCCTCCCGAGGGGACTCCGGCGGTGAATTCTCAAGAATGGCTGCTTACCCGATGGAAGTCCGATCCGAAAAAAGATACCGCCTTCACGAAGTGAAGTGATCCGAGATCACAACCCTTAAACGAACCATACGTGTGTTCCATCTCAACCAGGTCATTAAAGGAGGGAGCCATGGCGACCTATCTGATGCTTCTCAACTGGACGGACCAGGGAATCAAGAATATCAAGGAGTCGCCGAAACGATTGGATTCGGCCAAGAAGTTAGCCCAAGAGCTCGGTGGGGAGATCAAGAGTGTCTATATGACTCAGGGGAATTTCGATCTCGCTTTGATTACTGATATGCCCAACGATGACAAAATGGCTAGCTACGTCTTGAAGCTTGGGTCCTTCGGAAGTGTACGGACCACGACACTCAAAGCCTATTCGGAAGACGACTACCGGAAAATTATTGGGGGCCTGAGCTGACGGAAGGAGATTCTACTATTGTCGCGTACGGGGAAACGGTGACAGGAACCGTTTCCCGTTTCACCTGCATCGGAAGGAACACCAGGAAGCCCCCACATACTGAGCCACATCTGGTTTGGAATTATTCAATGGAGGGCCAAACTGCCGTCGTTGTGTGTGCGTGATTTAATGCTGCGCCCGGGTCTCGGTGTATAAACGGGTCAGATACTTCATGAGTTGTCGAGAGGTGGCGGTATCCAGCTTGAGAAATTCAACACCCAATTGATGACGGCGCACGATCCACCGAGCGGCGACGGCTGGCATCTCTATGAGGCCGGATTGGTTCGGGAGCGTCAGGAACAATGTCAAATGGTCGTCCTTCTCCACGAGAGCATCGGTTTCGATTAGCGCGCCACGCATCGACAAATTGCGCACGACCCCTGTTCCTCGAACTTCTATTCCGTTACGGGCCAGCCCTAGGAACTCCACATCAATGTGAACCTCGAAGCGAGCTGCCCCTATTTCTTTTCTCCTGGACGCCAACAGGTTTTTCATTGTGGTTCCCTCCACCTATCTCCGCCGCACACCGGTTACACCGCTCTATTTTCCCAGCGTTGCCTCATAGCCTGCCACCCAAGTCGCAAGACACCATCATAACGCGAGAGCGGTTCTTCACAAGGGAAAGTAAAAACCTGAGCGAGGTGCCCTCCCTTGTGTAGCTTCTTTTGGGGCTGCGGAAGATAAAAAAAGATCGGGAGTCTTTTCTTTGACAGGAGTGCCGTCTCGCTAGAACGCCGCTATGCCTCGGAGCAAAGCCTTCCTTCCGAAGCCTTCGCCTAAGAAGTACTACGCGGAGTCAGCTTCTCCTCTATTGACTCCCTCAGATCAGAAGCCCAGGCTAGCGATTCCTGGCATGACGCATTTTCGTCAAGTACAGGAAGCAGATCTACAGGAACCGTCTCAGACAAACTCGCATCTCATACACAATGAATGAAAGGGGACACCTTATGAAACGCATTGCTTCTCTACTGTTAGCCGTCGCGGTCGTATCCGGCGTGGTCGCTGCTCGCGCTCAAACATCGACACCGACCAACGAGCCTCCAGCCAAACTGATCGTAGACTCCCCGCTTCCTGACCTGCTGGCGAAGGGCGTCGTCTTGATTCCGTGGCGGGTGGAGAACGTCCAAATGGGACCGATGGTCGGCAAGGACGCCCTCAACGCATCTCCACGGGTCGGGCATCTGCACATACACGTGGACGACCTGCCTTGGTTGTGGGCCGACATGAGCACCAACCCGATCGACGTGGCGCTTTTACCGCCAGGCCAGCACAAGATCCGGATCGAATTGGTGAACGCCATCCATGAGGGTGTCCCCGGTCAGTCTAAGACAGTGACGTTCACGATCCCTGAGCGAGGGGCTGCCTCTCACTGAAGGAAGGCTCTCCTTAAAGTCTGAGAGCGGCGTAGCCGAACAGGTGGAAGGTCGCATGGTAGATAACGGACCGATCCTTGTCACCGGGGCAGCCGGTCAACTTGGGGCGGTTGGTCGAACCGTGACCGGTCTGCTTCTCGATCGCGGACTTCCGGTTCGCGCCATGGTTCGTCGCGAGGATGACCGGGCGGCGGCCTTGCGGGCCGCCGGCGCCGAGGTGGCGGTGGGAGACTTACTCGAACCGGCTGACGTCTACCGAATCGTGAAAGGCTGCCGACGCGTGTACTTCGGCATGTCCGTGTCCGCCGGCTATCTGGAGGCTGCCGTGACCATGGCGGCAGTCGCCCGAGAAGTCGGGGTGAATGCTCTGGTCAACATGTCGCAAATGACTGTCTCCCAAATGAGTATCCAGAACCAGACCCGGAGCCATCAGCAGCGGCAGCACTGGCTGAGCGAACAGGTGTTCGCGTGGTCGGCCGTGCCGGTCGTCATCATCCGGCCCACGATGTTTTTGGAGAGCTTTTTCCCT
>DATEPD010000148.1:0-4024 GCA_035273365.1 Nitrospiraceae bacterium
GGCTCCTCGAGAGATGGTGATGCGAAGGTAGGCGTCGGTGCGTTCGTGCCCGACGTCGTTCCGTGTCATCGCTTCGTGGAGGAGCGCCGGCCACCTGTGTTCGGAAATCGGGATAGTCAGGCCGATCGCGTCCGCAGACCGGCGAAGCCGATTAAGATGCAGATCCCGCATGAAGATCCGGCTCCCGTAGGAACGAATCGTTTCATAGACGCCATCACCATAGAGAAAACCATGATCGAAGACGGAGACGACGGCCTCCTCTTCTTTCACGAACCGGTCATTGAGATAAATCCACATCGTTATGTTTAGTGCAGTGCGCTGAAGAACGCCTGGGCTTTCTGGAGCGTTTCCTCGTATTCCTTGTCCGGATCGGAGTCGGCGACAATTCCAGCGCCGACTTGTAGGTACCCCTTCCCCTTGCACCATACCAGGGTTCGAATCACGATATTGAGATCGAGGTTGCCGTTCCAGCCGATGTACCCAAATGATCCGGTGTAGGGGCCTCGGCGTACCGGTTCCAGTTCCTCAATAATTTCCATGCAACGGATCTTTGGTACGCCCGTGATGGTGCCGCCGGGAAATAGTGCTTGAATCAGATCGAAGGGCGTGGCGTCGGGTCTCAAACAGCCGCTGATATTGGACACGATGTGGCTGACGTGCGAGTATTGCTCAATCGCCATGAATTCATCGACCTGCACGCTGCCGAATCGGCAGACGCGGCCCAGGTCATTTCGTTCGAGATCAACGAGCATCAGGTGTTCCGCCCGCTCCTTTTCATTCGCAAGTAATTCATCGACGAGGCGTTGATCATCACGGGTGTCGAACCCTCGGCGTCTGGTTCCGGCAATCGGGCGCGTATCCGCCTGTCTGTTGTGGAGGCGGACGAGCCGCTCGGGCGAAGAGCTGATCAGCGTGACGTCATCGAAGTGTATGAGGCCTGAGAAAGGCGAGGGGTTCACGGCTTGCAGACGTCGATAGAGTTCCTGCTCGTAGGGCTGCCGATTCGTTCCCTCATCATAGGAACCAAGAGGTTCCAGGGCGAATCGATGCGACAGATTGGCCTGGTAAACGTCTCCTGCCGCAATATATTCCTGGCAGCGCCGGACTCGTTGAAGGTAGGCATCCCGTGTTTGATCCGGATGAAAGGCCATCTGATCGAAGGTGGGAAGAGGATCGAGAGGGGATGGTCTTTCGCTCAACCTGACTTCCCACTCGGCCAGCCGGTCTAAGCCCTCGTGATAGAGCTTCTCTCGCGGTTCTCCCAAAAACCGTTCCATGGGGGGACAAAAGTTAATCTTCAAACGACCGGTCTGATGATCGACGGCGGTGACGATGTCATAGAGACCGAATTGCAAGTGAGGGAGCAGCAGATCATCCTTTGCAATGGAGGGGAGTGGTTCAAATTCGCGCACGAGGTCGTAGCTGAGGTAGCCGACGGCTCCGCCCCAAAAATTTGGCAGGCCTGGAGGAGATTCGATTTGCGGGCCAGCGAATAGTTGGCAGAGGCTTCCGAAGGGATCTTTCGACAAGTACTCGCGTCCGTCGTGGGTCCGAAGCGAAGCATGTCCCTGTCGCCCAGTCAGCACTGAGAAGGGGCTACTTCCCAGAAAGGAATAGCGGGATCCGCCATCTGTCCCTTTCCCGCTGTCCAACAGAAACGATGGCTGAGAGGGAGACGCAATCAGGCGGTATAGTTCAAAGGGTGTCCTCCCTTGGCCATCCATCGTGAGGACCATAGGCTGCGGAGGGCCGTTCAGGAACGATGGTTGGGAGAAGCGAGTCATGGGTGAACGTGGATCGCACTGCACATATGAATATGAATGATTCACTATAACCCACTGTGTCGGTAGTGTCACAGTGTGCGGATCGGCTTGACAAATTCAGGATGATTCTGCTTGAATTGCGCGCCCGCCATCGGCAGAGTCCTTGCACTATGGGCTGCATTGCACTCTCCTCCGTGGGTACGACATGCCCCCCTCACAAGATCCATTGTATACGGGGCTTGGCCAAGCGGTCCGGATCGCAACCGATCTGCTCGCTGCGCTGATTGTCGGAGGAGCGGTGGGATGGGTATGTGACACATACCTCTTTGATTCCACCCCCTGGGGGATGGTCGGAGGTTTAGTGTTGGGTATCGTGGCCGGGATCAGGAATGCGTATCGGTCAGCCCAGCGATGGCCTAAGACATAACGCCTTTCACGAGGGGAAAGCGTCAGAGTGCTATGGAAGAAAGTCCACTTCATCAATTCGAACTTCAGAACTGGGTCCCGATCTCGCTTGGTGGATTGGACATCTCCATCAATAAGGCCGTTGTCTTCATGTGGGTCGTTGTCTCCCTGGCGGCGGTGCTCATGGTGATGGCAGGATCGGCGCGCAAGCTGGTGCCCGGCAAGTTGCAGAGCCTGGCAGAGATGATGGTGGATTTCATTCGCAGCATGATCATGGATACGATGGGGAAGGACGGGATGCGATTTTTCCCTCTCATCGCCACGCTGTTTCTCTTTATCCTCTTCAGTAATCTTATTGGGTTGATCCCCGGCACCTACACCGTGACGAGTCAGATTATTGTGACGGCCGTGTTCTCCTGTATGGTGTATGGGCTCAGCTTGGTTATAGGATTCTGGTTACATGGGATAAAGTTTCTGGGCATTCTTATTCCGCCCGGCACGCCCGGATGGCTGCTGCCATTGATGATACCGATCGAGTTGATCAGTCAGTTGGCACGGCCTATTTCACTGGCTGTTCGGTTATTTGCGAATATGACGGCGGGTCACGTGATGCTCGCGGTTCTGTTCAGCCTGACGATCGGCGGCGGATTGTTGATCGGGTGGTTGCCCTTTGCATTTACGGTCGCGATATACGGATTGGAATTTGGTATCGCGTTCATTCAAGCGTATATTTTTAGCATATTGACCTGTGTCTACTTGGGGGACGCATTTCATTTGCATGGCCATGATGAGCACGCGCATTAGCGCGTGCGAGTTCAGACAAGGGAGGAGTAAGACATAATGGATTCAGCAGCAGCAGGGTTGATAGGTATGGGGTGTGCCGCGGCAGGGTTTGCCGGAGCCGGTGTGGGGATCGGCTACATCTTCGGAAAGATGATTGAAGTGGTAGCACGCCAGCCGGAAGCAGAAGCTCGCGTCACTAAGTATATGTGGATCGGGTTTGCGCTGGTGGAAGCCATTGCGTTGTATGGCCTGGTCATTGCCTTCATCATCATGGGTTTTCGCAAGTAGGAGCAGGCTTAGGTCTGGGTAAAGGTCGAGGGACGCATTTCTACCTCAGCTTCACCGCAGCCTTTCTGATGTGAACTATGCCACAGTTTGAATCTGATTTTTTTTCTTCCTTGATTTTCTGGGAAGTCATATCGTTTGGGATTCTCTTGTTCGTGCTCTACAAGTATGCGTTTCCCGGCATCTTGAGCGCTTTGGAAGAACGGGAAAAGAGAATTAAGGATAGCCTCGATCAAGCCGAGCATCACCGGTCAGAGGCCGAACGGAAACTCAAGGAGTACGAGGCCAAACTGAACTCTGCGGCGAAGGAGGCGGAGGGAATTCTCGCCGCCGCTAAGGAACGGGCCCAGCGGTTTATGGAAGAAAATGAGCAGCGGATGACGACCGAAGCCGAGCGGATCAAGGGCGAAGCGACGCGTGAAATCGATCATGAGCGGCGCAAGGCAATTCAAGATATTCGCGCCCACACGACCGATTTAGCCCTGATGGTTGCGGAGAAAGTGGTGCAGCGAAGTCTGAATGAGGCGGACCACCGTAAATTTGCTGATGAGGCGCTCGAGGCGCTGTCAAAATCCTATCAACGATAATGCTTGGACCGGGCGGGGTCAGCCTAGGCTGACCCCGCCCGGCCTGTATCCTTCCAAATCCACACAGACGAAATGAAACCCTGCTTTGCGGAGGCCGGCGCTGAGGCGCGCGCGAAGGTCGGGCTGATTCAACCGAGAAAACTCCTCAGCGCCGACCTCGATTCGCGCCATCTCTCCGTGCTCCCGTACGCGCACATGCCG
>DATEPD010000149.1:0-4124 GCA_035273365.1 Nitrospiraceae bacterium
GCTACCCCTCCGAAATATCGGCAGATTCCACAGCGGAAGCGAGTCGCATCGTGATGATCGCGGATCGATACGATGAGTTACTGACCGGATTCGGGGGACTCCGACCGCTGCCTTCCCACGCGGCAATTCGACATCTGTTCAAAGAGGGAGAATTCGGCCGTCTTGACCTTCGGCTCGTGTCCCTGTTCATCAAGCTGGTTGGCATCTACCCCGTCTACAGTTTCGTGGAGCTCAATACAAAAGAACGAGGAATGATTACCGCGATCAATCCCGCCACCCTGCATCAACCGATCGTCGAGTTAACCTATGATGAGGCAGGCAGCCCCTATCGGAATCCGCTCACGGTCGATCTTTCCAAACAAGACCATCCCCCTGCACGCGCCATTGTACGTGTGATAACATCAAAATCAGGGGAAGCGAGTCGCGCAGCCTAGGAACCGAACCTGTCCGACATCGACCTTCTACTTTCGCGAACGATCTGTACGCCCATCTGCGTACTTGACCACACAGCTCCTTCGCCTCGTCACGAACGGCACTGTCGGACGAGCTCTTAGCCCTATGCAGAACAGGGGTCACCGGAAAGCCAATCAATGATCCGCGCCTATTCGTACCGAAGCGCTTCGATTGGATTGAGACGAGAGGCCTTATTGGCAGGGTATAGTCCGAAGAACAGACCGACCGCAAGTGAGAAAAAGAACGCGGTCACGATGACGTTGCCGGAAATGATGGTCGGCCAGCCTGCGATCAGCGTGGTCAACTTGGTTCCCGCGATCCCGAATAGGATGCCCAAGGCTCCTCCGACCAGGCTCAATGTCATGGCCTCGATCAGGAACTGCATCAGGATATGCCGCCGCTTCGCCCCCACCGCCATCCGCACGCCGATTTCTCTCGTCCGTTCCGTCACTGACACCAGTAAGATGTTCATGATGCCGATGCCTCCGACTAAGAGGGACACAGACGCAATGGCAAACAGCATCGTCGTCAAGGTCTCACTGGTGCCTTCTTGCACCTTTCCGATATCGACCTGAGTCCTGATGGTGAAATCATCGTTCTGCTCTGCCTGAAGCCGATGCCGCGACCGTAACACTTCTCGAATCTGTTCGACAGCCATCGGCAAATCCTCAATTCGATCGGTCGATCCAAACATCGCCCCGACAGACCCGATAAACGACGTACCGAATACCTTCCGTTCCGCGGTGCTGAAGGGGATAAAGATCACATCGTCTTGGTCTGACCCTTGCGCGGAATCTCCTTTAGGCGTCAGGACCCCGATGACACGAAACGGCACATTCTTGATGCGAATCACCGCACCCACCGGCTCTTCGCCCGGATCAAATAGATTATCCACGACGGTCTGGCCGATGAGTGCCACTCGAGCCGCACTGTCCATATCCGTCTGGGTGAAGGGGCCTCCACTCGTAAAGGACCAGTCTCGAATGGTCAGATAGCTCGGAGAAACCCCGTTAATCGGCCCGTTCCAGTTCCGATTTCCATAGACACTTTGCATCACATCGCGTCTGGCCCAACCGGTATCGGCCAGCAAGGGGATGCGCTTTTTCAGGTCCAAGGCGTCGGATACAGTCAGCGTCATGGCACTCCCTTGACTTCCTCGCACACCGCTCGCAGATGTCACCCCGGGAAAGATAATAATGACGTTCGTGCCCATCGTCGCAATCTGCGCCTGCACGGCCCGCTTGGCACCCTCTCCGATACTCACCATCGCAATGACCGCCGCCACGCCAATTACAATTCCTAGCATCGTAAGGCCGGCCCGCAGGCGATTCCGTCCAAGGATCCGCAAGGCTGTCAGGACCGTAAGCCAAACAAATGCCGACATCTAGCCCTCACTATTCATGACGGTTCGTCGTCCCCCACCGGTGCGAGACTAGTGCGCGAAGCCATGAGGACCCGAGGCCTACTCGTGCAGTATGTTGAGGATCCGAGGGCCGAGCCCGCTGGCCGAAGGATCGTCGTGGCAGCGGATCGGTGATTGTGGCAGAGGCGTTCATGATTACAGTGGGCTAAACCTCGACCGGGCTTGACGGTGGCTGTGCTTTCGTCTGACGGTCGCTGACGATCCGTCCGTCCTGGATCACGATCTCTCGCGCGGCGTAGGTTGCGAGATCCATCTCATGCGTCACGAGAATAATCGTGATTCCTTCATCCCGGTTGAGCGCTTCCAAAATGCCCATAATCTCTCTGCTCGATTGGGTGTCCAGATTACCGGTCGGCTCATCGGCAAGGAGTAACGAAGGCGACGTGACCAGCGCACGCGCGATCGCCACGCGCTGTTGCTGCCCGCCGGACAACTGCGTTGGATAATGGTGCTCTCTACCCTGTAACCCCACCCGCCCTAACGCCTCTGCAGCCCGTGCCCGCTGCTCTTTGAGCGAGAACCCTCGATAGAACAGCGGAAGCTGCGCATTTTCGAGCGCACTGGTTCTGGGGATCAGATTGAAGCTCTGAAAGACGAATCCGATCTGCTGATTGCGTATCTCGGCCAACTGGTCGGGCTTCAGATTGTCCACTTCTACCCCGTTCAACCGATAACTCCCCTTCGTCGGTTGGTCGAGGCAGCCCACAATATTCATCAAGGTGGACTTGCCGGACCCGGAAGACCCCATGATGGCGACGAACTCGCCCTGTTCAATCGTGAGGCTCATGCCACGCAAGGCTTGGACGTCCACGTCGCCAACCCGATAGATTTTCCACACATCTTCGCATTCGATCAACGAGCCCATTGACGTCCTTCAATCTGATCTAGCTTCTTCTTTGCCATCTCAAAAGGACTGGGCAGGGTTGGGTATTCTTTCCTGTACAGATCCAACGAGCACTGAAAGCGCGCGCACCCTGCAGACACTCCCTACATCCCACGATTGCGCGATGAGCCCCGCTGTCCGCCGCTGCCAAATCCTGGAGGAAGATCGTTCCCACTCCGATCGCCTTTTGGTCGGTCGATCCCCACGACTACCAGCGCGCCTTCAGACAAGCCCTCTGACACGATCTCCGTTGCTACACCATCAGAAATACCTGTTTGGACTCGAATTGGCTCGAGTTCCCCAGACTGTCCCTGTTTCCAAATTGTGCGGCTTGGCACCGTGATCCCCTTACCGGCTCCTGCTACCTGTTCTGCTCCATTTTCTTTGGCCGGCTTGCCGCCGAGCGTGGTGCGATCGACCTGAGCCGCAGTCGGGGGGGTAAATCGCAACGCGGCATTCGGTACTTTGAGTACGCCGTCTCGTTGCGCCACCACGATGGAGACGTTCGCGGTCATCCCCGGCTTCAGGCGAAGATCCTCATTATCGACGCTGACCACCACGTTATAGGTCACTACATTTTGCACATTGATGGGCGCAAGACGGACCTGACGGATCGTACCGGAAAATTGATACCCCGGGTACGCATCAACCGTGAAGGTCGCCTCTTTCCCTTCGTTGATTCCCCCAATATCCGACTCACTGACGTTGGTGTCGACCTGCATCTTGGTCAGATCGAGCGCAATCAAGAAGAGATTCGGCGTGGCAAAACTTGCCGCGATCGTTTGACCAACTTCCACGTTTCTGGCCACCACAATCCCGTTTACAGGCGAGCGAATGACTGTATACTTCAAGTCCAACTCCGCGGCATTCAGCGCCGCCTCAGCCTGTTTCACTTGGGCGACTGCCACATTCACTTGCGCCTCAGCCGCCTGGAAATTTGTCGCGGCGACGTCGACGTCGTTCTGGGAGACGTACTGCTGCGCCACCAGCGATTTCACCCGATCCAGTTCGCGCTTGCGTTGAGCCAGATCGGTTTTGGCTCTCGCAATATTGGCTTTGGACATTTCAAGATTGCTGGCTGCTTGATCTCGACGGGCTCTGAACGGTTCGGGATCGATCACGGCCACAATATCGCCTGCCTTCACCACCGAATTGAAATCGGCATGCAGGCTCTTGATCATACCGGACACCTGCGTCCCAACCTGGACTGAGACGACAGGATTGATCGTTCCTGTCGCAGTCACGAGGGAAATGACGGGGCCTCGTTCGACTGCGGCGTTCCGATATCGAACCGGAACTTTGCGTTCTCCATTGAAGAAGACGTAGCCCACGATCGTTACCGCAACGGCAAGAATTCCAATGATC
>DATEPD010000150.1:0-4664 GCA_035273365.1 Nitrospiraceae bacterium
CTCATGCGCCGTATGCTGATCGACCACTTGCAATTCTTCACCTACCTGCGCCACAAGATAGGTACAGCGGATTTGTCCAAGCGGCACGATATCGAACTTCTCTGTCTGCTGATACGCTTCCGCTGTCTCTTGGACGAAGGCTAACTGATGTCCCTCGACGGCAGCAGATAGGAACACCGTGTCGCTCATACTGTTTCGGCCGTCCTCCCCGCGAGTTGAAACCAGAACGGTCGGGTGAGAATCCCCGGATGATGCGGTTTGCCGCCCGGCAGGAGGCGCGAACTCCGGCACCGTCCTCGACGGCTCCGCCTGCGTGAGCCCCAGTACGACCTTTCGCTCAGACCCCCCGAGTGCGTGACGGACAGACTGACGCACCAACTGATGAAGGGCTTCAGTTTCTGCAAAACGGACTTCTCGCTTCGCGGGATGCACATTGACATCGAGTTGGTCCGGTTCGATATCCAGAAAGAGCACAAACGTCGGATGATGCCCTTTGGGCAGAAATGATCCATAACCATCTATGACCGCATGAAATACGGTCGCATTGCGGACGGGACGCCGATTCACAAACAATTCCTGTGGTGTTCTCGAGGTCCGCGCATGGAGTGGATCGACCATCAGGCCGCGGATCGACAATCCCGCTATCCGGCCTCGTACCTCAATAGTCCGATCGAGAAATGCCTGGCGATAGACTTGAAGGATTCGATCACGATCTGCAGTCACGGCGGGATAGTTGAGAATCTCCTGGCCGTTATGAGTCAGGCGAAAGTGCACCGATGGCCAGGCAAGGCCTGCGAGTTGCACGACATGATTGATATGGGAGAACTCGGTCGTGGTCGATTTAAGAAACTTCTTTCTGGGCGGCTGATTGAAAAAAAGATTGGAGACGTCAATCCGGGTGCCAAGCACGGCAGGGGCATCCACGATCGAGCTGGCCGCTCCTGCGACCAGGGTGAGCTGCGATCCCATTGTCGTATCCTGCCTCGTCGCGGACGTGACCACCACATGAGAGACAGACGCAATGCTCGGTAACGCCTCGCCGCGAAAACCCATCGTTGTTACCGAGGCGAGATCCCGATCGGACCTTAGCTTGCTGGTGGCATGCCGCTCGAAGGCCAGGGGAAGATCTGCACGGCTAATCCCTTCCCCATCGTCCGTCACTCGAATAAGGGTCAAGCCACCATCTTTTACATCGACCGTGAGATGCAGACCGCCGGCATCGAGGCTATTTTCAAGTAATTCTTTCACGACGGCAGCAGGGCGCTCGATGACTTCACCGGCTGCGATGCGGCTGACTACGTCGCCTGGAAGGACATGGATCTTCGCGGAACAACTAGCGGCGGGCATGACGTCAGACTCCAGGGAACACCGGAAATGCGGAAGCCATCATGAGCCGTCCCGGTGAACGGCCGATCATCGAATTTCGGCCAGCTTATTCTTGGCCAGCTTCGCCTCGTCCGACGTGGGAAACTCTTCGATGACCCGTTTGAGATTCTTCTTCGATTTGGCGAGATCTCCGGTTTCCCCAGCGGCGAGCCCTGACTTAAAGAGCGCTGCCGGCACCTTCTCGTTTCCCGGATACTCCATCGAGAGGTACTCGAACGATTGCATCGCACGCATGTAATCCTTCTGCTGATAGGAGGACTCTCCCAACCAGTAATACGCATTCGGCGTCAGTGACGTACCAGGAAAATCTTTCACAAATCGCTGAAAGCCCGCGACGGCAAGCTCATATTTCCCGTTGAGATAGTCGTTGTATGCCAGATTGAACGCCGACGTGGGGGTAATCGTGGGAACACCGGGCATCATCGTTGGACCATCTATAGGAGCGCCCGGCTTCTGTGATTTGGAGGGACGAGCAGGTTCTCCAGGAAATGGTTCCACTTTGGGCACAACCGGAATACCCGCAACCTCGTCGGATTTTGCCAACCGGCCCTCTAACTTTTGAATCCGTGCAGACAATTCGTCAAATCTCGGATCGAACTTCGGCTTGACGGATTCGCTATCCCTCACTCGTTCCACGGCCTCCAAACGTCGTTGCAGCGCGTCCAGCCGCTTTTGATCTTGATCATGAGACCTCGACACCGTAGATACATGGTCACGCAACTCCACAAAGTCCGCGTGATTGGCACATCCGGCAAGCCACAGCATTGTCCCGGCCAGGAATACAATCAACCCCCTTGGCCCTGTTTTTTTGCGCATCACGGTTATCGCGACTCCTTCAACTGGGATAATTTATCGGACGCTTTTCCTGCCTCTGGACTCCGCGGATACAATGTCACTACCTGTTTAAAGGCCGAAGAGGCACGCTTCGTATCTTTCATCGCCAGGTATGCAAACCCTTTCTTCAAGATCGCCGCCGGCACTTTTTCGCTCCGGGGGAAATCTAGTTCAACACGGTCATACGAATCGATCGCCTGTCGATAATCTCGCTTGCCGTAATGTGACTCACCAAGCCAAAAACGAGCGTTGGGAGACAACGTTGAGTTCTCATAGTCGCGCAAAAATGCAGCGAACCCCTGCCGGGCTCCATCCAAATCTCCATCACGAAACAACGTGAGCAATCGTTCATACTCGAGTTTATCGGAGCGGTCCACGCTCTGGCCGACTTGCGGGCGCGGCGATCCTTCGGATTCGGCCGCCGATGTCACCGTTTCAGCTTGCACAGGGAGCGAAGCCGAAGACGGTTCCTGATCAACCTTCGGAAGATCAGATGAAGGCACCACTCCCGATCGATGGCCCGGCTTCGTGGTCGACTGACGTGCTCCCCCTTTGTTTCCCCCTCGTGCATGCGCCTCCTGCGTGACCTGATCAACGGCCTTGGAAAGGGTATCCAGACGATGGTCCTGCTCATCCAGGCGTGCCGCAAATTTTTGTGCGACAGACGCAACACTCTTATTGACCTCGCCTAAGTGACCGGTCACCGCCTTGTTTATCTCATTGATATGGATAGTCGACGCTTTGCCCTCCTGCTCTTCTTGGTTGACCCGCTCGTTCAATCCTGTCAGGGAATCCCTGAATGCCGTTAAGGACTGACTGAATTGTGTGAATTTTGCCGATAACTGTTCGACCCGGGCCTGCTGCTCCTCAAGACGCACGTCGAGACTCTTGGCAAGTCCGCTGTTCGTTTTCTGCACGACATCGATGATCTCTTTTCGAACAACCTCCATCTGCCGGGTCACGTCGTCAAGGCGAGCATTCACGTCCATGCGGAGTTGATCGCGATCCTGCTTATTCTTGACATCTTGCGCATTGAGGCTCTCGCGCACCTGATTGTAACGACTGGTACTATCCGACTCCAGCTTACCGGCCAACTGTTCAAGCCGCTTGGTTTGTTGCTCAAGTTGGGCAGAACGCTGCTTGAGATCTTCCTGTTTGCCCTGAAGTTCCTGAGCTTGGTGCAACGCCCGCTCCAGTTCGCCACGCAACTGCGGCAACTCCTGCTCCCGAAGCACCGAGATCTCCTGACTCTGTCGCGCACGAGTCTGGGCCGACTCATCGCTCGTCTGCTTGATGCGCTGTTGTAGAATCTTCTCTGTCTGTTTGAGATCCGCTTGTTGGGCGATACATCCGGTCAACAACAAGGCGCAGATCACACAGATCGTCGTCCAGGTTCCCTTTGTCTCCGAATGGTTCCACATTGTTCCACCCACAATATGATAAAGGATTCCCCTACCCTCTCTTCGCGGACAACGGAGTCAGAGTCGTCACAACAAAGAGGGTGTCGCCTACTTCCCGGTCTTCAATGCAAGATGACCTCGTCGATTCTGCTGGTAACAAGATTCTGCATGTTCGGTGCAGGATGGTCTTTCTTTCCCATACGAAACCACGGACAGACGATTGGCACTGACACCGAGTTCCACCAGATAGTTCCGCGCAGCTTTCGCCCGTTTTTCACCGAGTACGAGGTTGTAGGCGGAGGTCCCTCGTTCATCACAGTGCCCCTCGACCTTGACCAGCGCGCTTGGGGTGGACTTCATCCATTCAGCATCGCGGCTCAATGCCTGACGCCCTTCCTCGGAAATCGTCCAGCTATCATAAGCAAAAAACACGTCGCGCAAGCCCGCCGCAGCTGACGCGGCCTGCTCGGCACGAACTTCATCCATTTGTCGTCCGGCGCTACCGGAAGGATCCACCTTGGCCAACATCGTGCCACCTCCCACACGCTCCTCTGAAGGGTTCTTGTCGAGGCCCCGAAGCCCGCCGCCGCCAGACTGGACACCGGTGTCTGGGAAGCTGCCGACACCAGATCTCGAATTATCGGGACTCCCCCCCTTCGCCATCCCCTGAGTGGACTGAGAGTCGCCGCCAGATTGTACAGATTTTTTGGAGCAACCAGGCATGCCAATCAATGCGATGCTCGCCACGAGCGCCAAACCATATATATAGAGTGTCTTATTCATAGCATCTTACTCCCTTTGGTTATGTCGACCATTTGTCTTCATTCATCCGTTACAAGAATAATGCCATTCTCACGATGCCGGAGACCAGGAGGGCGCACTATTGTGCGTGCCCTGGAAGGTGAGCCGTTCTATGTCCTTACCATCGGCATCGATCATATAGATATGGCTCTTTCCATCGGCCGTCGAACTGAATACCAAATGCCGGCCATCCGGCGACCAGGAGGGTGAATCATCGACGCCCGGTCCAGTCGTCAATTGCAT
>DATEPD010000151.1:0-2374 GCA_035273365.1 Nitrospiraceae bacterium
TCGCCCATCGATAATGGTAGCCGGCACGGCCCTGACCGAATGCCGATCGGCGAGGCTTCGCCCATCCTCTGTGGTGATATCCACCTCGCGGTAGCTGAAGCTATACTTCATCCGCAACTGTTTCCACAGACTTTTCGCCGATGGGCAGGCCCCACAGCTTGGCGAAACTAAGAGTAAAATGTTCGGCACTGACTCCCTCCAAATAACTTAAAGATCTTACCACTGGGTTGAACAGGGCAGCAAGCAAAGGAGGCGCCGGCCTTGCAAACTGACCCCCATCATGCTAGCGTGCCAAGGCTGTAACAGCGGTCAAGAGACCGCCACCTTTTTCGTACAATCACGTGCGTGAAGGACTCGTATCAAATTCATATCGGCGTCATGGACGTCGCTCGACTTGAGAATAAGGGGGCCAAACCCCCTCGCCTGCGTCAGCGGGTGCTCTGCAAGTCTTGAGGGGAGGTGAAGGCATGGGAGTGGTTTCGATCAAGGAATTGTTAGAGGCAGGTGTCCATTTCGGGCACCAGACGAATCGATGGAACCCGAAGATGAAGAAGTTCCTCTTTGGAGAGCGCAACGGCATCTACATCATCGATCTTCAACAAACACTCGCACGGATGGAACAAGCCTATGCCTTCGTCCGCGACACTGTTGCCGCCGGCCAATCGGTCCTCTTTGTCGGGACCAAACGGCAGGCAGCCGAGATCCTTCAAGAAGAAGCCTTACGTGCCAACATGTTCTTCGTCAATCAACGCTGGCTCGGGGGCATGCTCACGAACTTCCAGACCATCCGGAAGAGCATCGATAAGATGAAAAAGTTGGAGGCCAAGCTGGCAGATCCCAGCCAATACGGGCTGAAGAAAAAAGAAGTCTTGAAGATGCAGAAGGAGATCGTCAAGCTCCAGAAGTACCTGAGCGGGATCAAGGACATGCGCGGAGTTCCAGGGGCCGTCTTCGTGCTGGACACACGCATCGAGCACATTGCCGTGCAGGAGGCAAACCGGTTGGAGATCCCTGTGATCGCAATCCTGGACTCGAACTGCAATCCGGATTCCATCACCTTCCCCATCCCTGGAAACGACGACGCCATTCGCTCCATCAAGCTCATCACGTCACGCATTGCCGACGCCTGCATTGAAGGCGCCCACGTGCGGACACAACGAGAAGAAGCGGAGTTCAAACCCATTCCTCCAGTAGGAGATAAGGCTGCGGCCGTCAGCTTTGCGAGCGTACCGGCCTCATAACGCCAGGAATCGCAGGCATCAACAACCACACTCACCGCTTACCGATAAGGACCCTCACGTATGGCTGGATCAAGTCAGCTTGTCAAAGAATTGAGAGAAAAGACCGGCGCCGGCATCCTCGATTGTCAGAAAGCGCTCACTGAAAATAACGATGATGTTGAAAAGGCCATCGATTACCTGCGCCAAAAAGGTTTGGCCGCTGCGCTCAAGAAATCCGGCCGTGAAACCAACCAAGGCCTCGTCCACGCCTATATCCACATGGGCGGAAAAATCGGTGTGCTCATTGAAGTCAACTGCGAAACCGACTTCGTCGCCCGGAATGAAGAGTTTAAGACGTTCGTCAACGATTTGGCCCTCCAAATCGCTGCCGGGAAACCCTCCTTTGTCAAACGAGAGGATATTCCCGCCTCGCTCATCGAGAAAGAACGATCAATTTATGAGGGGCAGGCCAAAGAAATGGGCAAACCCCCGGCCGCATGGCCAAAGATCGTCGAAGGTAAATTGGAAAAATTCTTCCAGGAGAACTGCCTGATCGAGCAATCTTTCGTCAAAGACCCAGCCATCACCATCAAGGACCTCCTCGCCCTGAAGATCTCCAAAATCGGCGAGAACATGAACATCCGCCGCTTTACCCGGTACCAATTAGGCGAAGCATGAACTCAGCCAACTATCGGCGCATCCTCCTCAAAGTGAGCGGAGAGATGTTGGCCGGTGAGCAGGGCTATGGCATCCAACCCTCCATCCTTGAAAGCCTCGCATCGGAAATTGCTTCCGTCGTCGCACTCGACATCGAAGTCGCCGTGGTCATCGGCGGTGGCAATATCTTCCGCGGTATTGCCGCCAGCGCGTCCGGCATGGAACGAGCCTCTGCCGACTACATGGGAATGCTCGCGACAGTACTCAATGCCTTAGCCCTGCAAAACGCCCTTGAACGCACTGGCATTATGACGCGGATCCAGTCGGCGATCGAAATGCGCCAACTGGCAGAGGGGTATATCCGCCGTAGAGCCATTCGCCATCTTGAGAAAAAACGCGTGGTGATCTTTGCCGGTGGCACAGGGAATCCCTACTTCTCTACTGATACCGCGGCGGCACTCAGGGCGATGGAGATTGGGGCACAGGTCATCATGAAA
>DATEPD010000152.1:0-2407 GCA_035273365.1 Nitrospiraceae bacterium
GGAGGGTTGATCAGGGGCGATCGAAAGATCCTGTATCCCATCCGCGAAGACATTCCGGTCATGCTCATCGAAGAAGGTATCCCTTTGGAAGGGATAATCTAACAGGGACTGACTGATCAGCCGATTTCGTCCAAGAGGATGCTGAAAAAGTCGTCCGTCTCACCCCCCCCAGCCCTGGCACGCTGAGACGCGCCTTTTCCCAAGGGGCATTTTCGCTTCGTTCAAACCTCTCGGATGTTGGAAATGCTGGAAGGTGTTTCCGTTCGCCTAGATCCACTGCAAAGACGAACGGCTCACACGTAGCGCGGTTTGTACCTCCTCGTCTCCTCACTCGTCACAGCCTTGTTCGAGAAACAGCGCGTCCGAATATTCTGTCCCATGTATGATGAGGGAAGGTTCATTTCACCACGATCGTTATTGAGGCGCGACAGTGATTGCAGTCGCCTATTGGTTGTCGGTTTTAGATCCGGTGGATGTTCCACAATGCCTGCAGAGATATTCGTACAGATTCCCGGTCGGGAGCACCAGCAGGAGTCGCTCTCGTGTCGGGGTCGCCGCTCGGCAGGTCGGACAATAGAGCAGCGAGGCATTCAACGATCTGAATTGGTCGGGCTGTTCCGAGGCTTCCGGTCTTGTCGAACGAGCGGTCATGGGAGAGAGACGGGCTGGCCTAGTTGGAGCGAACGGTTTACGCGGGAAGCCTGCCATACAATATTCCTACACGGATGAAGCGGTAGAGGACACTACGAAGAAGCTGGCCTTTAGAGGCTCATCTATTTACCATGAAGCGTTGGGTCCATCCTCCGATGGAAACTTGGGAACGTGCCGGAACACTTTCCATATCCCCCGCCCTACTTGGACCAGACCATAGACTGCTACCCCGCTCAACAAGCCATAGAATCCGGTGGTACTCCATGGCCAAAGACCAGGGGCATGCATAACGACACCAAGTGCGATGTGGCCGCCGACTCCCAAGCAAAGCGCAAAAATAATCCATTCTCGCATCATGGTAACGATCGGTACTACGTCATGAGAGGCGGCAGGAAGCTCGTTTGGCAAGCCCGATTGAAGACGGAAGCGTTACACCGCTGGCGTCTTGGCTGACTCAATATCCGTTGCTGTGATCAGGCTCGATAAATAATCAGCGACAAAATTGAGAGCCTCCTCTCGACCGTCTGCGCGACGTCCCTTTTCTCGCCGTTGAACCGACAATTCGTGATCAAGATCAGATTTGACTTCCGTGAGCACACGCTGGAGAGACGAGGGAGTTAAATTTGCATCCATGTCTTCGAGCTCTTGGCAGCGATCCAGCACCCAATTTAACCCTTCGATCCGTCCGGCATAATGTTCCTGTTCCGCAGTGTCAATCCGTGACATTGTGGTGGCAAATGTTTGGGCCTCGTAAATGAGATTATAGAAGCTGGTCACTGCTCGCTGTAGGGTTGGATTCATGTCGCTCCTTTGCGCAAATTATTAACCACCTGATTATACACGAGAATGCAAAGGCGACAAGGAAAAAGTTGTCGGGCTAGGTAAATAGGAGAGAATGAAACTCGTTCATGAAGCCATAATAAAGTGGGGCGAAATCTTTGAGGCTCTCAGGGCTAGTTTCTTTGAGACGTTTGAAGAAGAGGACCTGTGCGCGAGGGTTTATCTGTTCCAGAAGAGTGCCCAATTGAGCCATCGTGTAACTGGCTGGAGCACTGAGGACATAGTGCACGAGGCGCTCGACGAATTCCTGAGCGAGATATTCGCTTGCAAGGTAGCCTTCCGGGAGTTTTCCTGAAGCCAGAAACTCATCGAAAGGTATGGCTTGCGCAGCAAAAGGAATAGATGGTTGCTGTTGAACGGTCACGCCGGTGATACCCCAGCTTGAAATAGCGGAAGATCCGTATACTTGAGCAACTCTACTGGACCACTCGGGGAACGTCAAGTGTACAGAAGGGGTAGAGAAGGACTGAGCCCAAAAGACTGGTAAAGATTCAAGATGCTTGAGGCCACACAGAAGGAGCGGAGTCCCCCAAGGAACTCCGCCCCCCCATTCGAAGCGATGACCCGCTGACCGTTACAGCCAGGTGACGCGCTCGGCGGGCCGAATATAGATGGGCTCTTCCACCTGAATGCGCGCCACTTCCTTCCCCGACTTGTTGAAGCCCAGCACGGTATCGTTGTACATCTCGAATCGCTTCCCGTGGATCTGGGTCTCAAACACCTTCGGCCCCGGAATGACATCGTACCGAAACACGATCTGCTGACTGGCGCGCCACAGCTGCAGCACCGCCAACAGTTCCCGGCTCGGCACCAAATACTTCTCGATCGCATTATCGACCCCCGGGCCGAACATCTGCCGTGCATAGCCGCGCGGGCTATGCCGGGGCGGAATGTAGAACCCGTTGGGCTCGGTCCC
>DATEPD010000153.1:0-3855 GCA_035273365.1 Nitrospiraceae bacterium
AAGTTTACAATCGAGCGCCGGGAACTGGCGGCAGACCGCGCTGCGAGCAGTGCAGATTGACCCAAAGGTCAACATAGCCTATGACCCACCCACTAAACCTCTCCTGGGAGTGGTTAAGACGTAGAGCGTGAGGCCAATCGCCGGGATGGCCTATTCCCGGTTCTACACTCGAACCAGCTCGGCTAAGGCCTGCACCGTCGCGGTGGGTGGACGGTAAGACGTCGCATAGTTTCCCATGGTCTTGAACAGCGGCTCACCCTGATATACTCCCCCAAACATTCACGGGCAAACGCGCTCTTGGCGTACTGCCGATAGTAGACCTGGCCTTGCCAGCATTCATAGGTCCAGGTCGAGATGCCGAAGCGAACAAGGGGTGAAGCAATAATACTGTTTCCTCAGTACACGCCTAAAATACGCTTCCTGCGAGGCGCCCATGTCCTTCTTGATTCGTCCCTCTCCGCTGGTCAAAGAACGGGAAAGACCGTCCAAGGTGTGACGACCGATTTTGTCTACGATAAGCTCAATCCGGTACAACAAAAGCGGGGGCGACGGTCATGGCCACCCTGATCACTGGGCTAAGGATACGAGCTTTCTGAGAGAACTGATGGAGTTGGATCACGCGCGTTGCTAACGGACATGCTGGCTCAACCGTTGCATTAGGGGATGACACAGGGACGCTTCAGACGCAGTGCGCGATACAGACTGGTATGAGGAACAGCCCTAGCTACAAGTACACTGGACAGGAAGATTCCATGTCGGACTCGGTCATAGGATGATGCCTGTGAACAATATTTCAAGACTTCGCTTCCAGATTTTCTTCATTGCGGCAATATTATTCCAGTGCCTCCAATCATTGCCGATCCCGACGATCATCTCAGCTGCAGAAGAAGAGATGCCACGCCGTCATAGCTTGATTCAGCGGCCGCCTGTTGAATCCGCCACACTGCCCACCACGATTCAAGGGACTATACGCCAGCCTGACAGCGCTGAGCCAACTCACATCACGGGCTCGGTCGAACCACCCAAACATTCGGTTTCTCCACCAACCACGCCATTAACGCATCATCGAACATCGGCCAAGCGTCGGGCCATTGCCTCGACAACCGCTCCGACGACTTCATCTCAGACACTCCCTGGAGCACTGACAACGGGCGTCGCAGCCGAGCAAGTCACGCATACGACGGGCGATACCACCAGAGGCACAACCGCCACGGCAATAGCGCCCATCACGAAGTCTGCGACGGCACAGCCTCCTGGAGTGACCTCGACCGGCGCTGCTGCAGGCGCTTCTACCGTTCCCTCTCCAATCGCCGGCGCGGCAAGCGTTCGCTCTTCAGCTTCAGCAGGAAGCGGCTTAGCTCCCTCGTCTGGGGGTTCGCGATCCGCGTTGAACTTACTTCAGAACTCTGAGATCGCGGGCTTGTTGAAACCCTCGACTCCTGTTGTCACCACACCGCCATCGCTTCCAGCCTCCTCGCCTCCTCCATCAGCACCTCCCTCTCTCAACCCATCGACAGGGAACTTGATACTCACATGGACGGCGAATCAGGAACCCGAGGTGGCTGGATACAAGATATACGTCGGCACGGCTTCCGGCACGTATAGTTTTCCCGGGTCCCCCTTCGTGATAGGAGAAGTCACGAGCTATACCATCTCCAATCTTCCGAATGGCCAGACTTATTTTTTCGCCATATCCGCCTACGACAGTGCCGGTGATGAAAGCCCACTCTCAGCTGAAATCAGCAAAAGTCTGTTCTAGCGACCGCTGAAAACCAACGCCAATCACACGCTCGTCAAAGACAGCTGGTGTTGGTAGTATCGGGAGTATGCGCTGGAAGAGTCTACGCCCGCGCAAGTAAGTGACAGAAGCCGAAATAAACGCTGTATGTTGGCAGGGAGAGGCTCCGACAGCTCCCCATGCTCATGGTGCCGTTGAAAGGGTAGGTGAACGATGCGGTGTTTTTCTCTTCGCAGTCTTCTGATAGTTCTGCCACAGTTAAGCCACAATCGATCCAATGAATGTAGCCGGCGATTTTCCAAACGAAGTGGCTGCTTATAACCGTTCCTTTTGTAGAGGGAACGTCTCTCCACACTTCATCCCGTCGTGGCTCCAGTTAAACGGTTGTCAATTTTGTACAACGGATCAGCCTCCACACCCATCTAGTGACCAGGCAAGTTATTGATTTTTGCGTCTGGCTTGCATCTACAGTGGGGCCTCATTCTTGCTCCTCTTCTCATCGACCAGGATTTGTGTATGTCCTCTGCAACTATGTGAAGATGAGGAGGGTCCAAGAATGGAACAGTCATCTGACGAACAGTTGTCCGCATTGCACCGGTATGAACGTGGGCTTCTTCTCAAGCAAGTCCAAATATTCGACTCGGCGCTCGAAGAGTTTCAACAAGCTGCCACTGACCCGCAGTATGCCAGGAAAGCGCATGTGCAGATCGGCCTTTGCCTCAAGTCCATTGGGCGCTATGAAGAAGCCGTTGCTGCATTCCGCCAAGCCCTGACATACCCACCGTTCTCATCCGAAGAAAGCGTTCCTATTCTGTATCCGCTAGGACGGGCACTGGAATCGCTAGGCCGGTATGCCGAAACGCTGGAGATCTATCGCTGGATCAGAAGAGAGAACCCAGGTTTCCTCGACGTGGCACACCGGATTGAAGATCTGAGCGCAGGGCGCGACCCAGACTGCCAGCCCCAACGGGCGGACCAGTCATGGGTCGGAGACATGCTCACATCTTGGCGAGGACTCCTCAAGATCACATCGCAACATTTCATCTCGCTCAAACAATGAGCTGGGATGGGCCTGACCGAGTTCCAGTGAGCTGGGGAACGTGACCGCTGGTCCGCTGTAGCCGTTAGCTAGTGTGTTTTCATGAATCTCTAACCGTGAATTGCAGATTCGCGGACGGCTCTTAATTACAGGGTGGAGGATGATCTAGGGGGCGATCTTAGCGATCTATTGCAGGCGCTTCTTGGTCTCACCCGATGCGCGTCCACCGGATCGTCATTTCCAGGGCGGCGAGCCGATGGTCGTGAATTTTGATCGTCAGTAGGCCGAAACCATGACGGAGTAACTTGGTGAGGTCCAGCTCTCGTTTGCCACTCGGGTCGGCCATGGCCACCGCTATTCCGGTTGATGAAAAATTCCACCACGCCTTGCTCTTCTTTCGAGAACTGGCCGGACGGGAGACATGAGAGACGGGTCGGCGCAATGGGCGACGCCCCCAACTCCGAGAGCGGATGCTGATACGCGCGCCGTTCTCGACGACGATTGAAGTCCTCGACAAGCACCGCCCATCATCTCAGCATAGCGCTCTCACCAATTAATATTGTGACGATCATTCATCGCGCTGAATGGTCGTAACATGCCCACTGTCATTCACATAGGCTTTTACCTTGTCTCCGATCTTGACCTCGCCCATCTTCGTATTTATATCAGCGTGTAGCTTGATTTCTTCGCCATCAGTAACTTTGATCACCACATGTTCGCCTTCGATCATCATGAGTCTGCCTTTGACAATGTTTTCGGTCAAACGTTCAGGCAATGTAGGTTTCGCCTCATCTGCTATCGGATGGGCGGCTCTAGCAATCCCAGATGCAAAACTAAGCACCATCACCAGTGCTATCATTAGAGGTATGAACAATGTGAGCTTGTCCATAAGGCGGCCCTTGGAAGCGTATCTCAACACCGCGTGATTTCGCTCGCCCTTCGTTGCCACAATTCGATCACGCTTCTTAAAGCCCCATCTTCTGATACACGCAGTCCTGTCTGATGTCGGGTACGCTCGTGCGATCTGTTTCCTATCATACTTCATTGCCCTCCTTTTCCTTCACGAAATCGTTTGCTC
>DATEPD010000154.1:0-3265 GCA_035273365.1 Nitrospiraceae bacterium
AGGCAACTGGAAACTGGTTTTCGAGAACAACCGCGAGTGTTACCACTGCGATTTTACTCACCCGGAATTGATGCACTCATTCGTCGACAACCCATCAGTGGGCGGCGCCGGCGGCGATGAAGATCTCGAACTCAAAGAGCACTGGGATCGCTGCGAAGCTGCAGGTTTGCCTAGCCGATTGGTCATGGATGATGAAGGTCGTTTCCGAATGACGCGCATCCCCCTGTTTTCCGGGGCCGTCAGCTACACCATGGATGGCAAGCCTGCGGTCGCTGGCCGGTTGGACACAACCGGTGAAGCCAACATCGGTGCCCTGCTTTATTTCAACTACCCATCAACCTGGAACCACTTTCTGGGCGATCACGCGCTGAGCTTCCGCGTCCTGCCCCTTGGTCCGGGCGAGACAATGGTCACTACAAAATGGCTCGTCAAGAAGGACGCGCAGGAAGGTGTCGACTACGACATCGATCGCCTGACCAAGGTTTGGCTTGCAACCAACGACCAGGATCGCACCTTGGTGGAAGGTGCACAGGTCGGGGTCAGCTCCCCTGCTTACGAGCCCGGCCCTTTGTCGGTGGCCAGCGAAATCGGTGTGTGCCAGTTTGATGATTGGTACTGCAAAACGATGCTTGAGCAGCTCAACGACACGATCCCGTTAAGATCTGTCGGCTAAGGACAATACCGCCGGTGGTGAGAACCACGAATGATCACCACCGGCATACCCAAACGTCTCCCCTCCTCGCACCCCGAGTCACTGCTCAGTCAGTACTCCCATCGTCAAAACAGCTCAGGAAAACTGGGCGAGAATCCAGTCGCGTAGCCGGCAACAGGCGTCGTCATTGATCCGGTCTTCTCGAAATGTCAGATAGTGCTGACTTTCATGGAGAACTACTTCTTCTTCGATCGGCCGAATCAGCGTGCCGTTTTCGATCAGATTTGCAACCAGGTGATTCCATCCGAGGGCTACGCCCTGATGGGTCAACACCATGCTGATTACCAGGTTGTAGTCGTTCGCGTTGAAAACGTGAGGGCTGTCGTGGGGGCGTTTCTCGATATCAACATCGTGATAAGCCAACCAAACGCCCCAGTCAACGTGCTCCGCTACCTGGGATCTGCCATAGGGGCTGAGGTTTAGCAAAACCCCGTCGCGTAATCCTTCCAGGCTGGACAGCTCAGGGTGCTCCTCTTTGTAACGAGGTGTGCACACCGGGTAGATGACGTCATGAAACAACGGATAACTGCGGTAGCCATCCTGAATCCTGGCCATTTTGGTGATGAAGATGTCCGGAGTTACACCTGGCTCCATCGACAAAAAGTTTTGAGTGGTGACCAGATTGAGGTCGATATCTGCGTTTTTGGTAAAAAACCCCGGCAGCTTCGCTGCGAGCCAGAGGGCTGAAAACGCGGGAGAACAGCAAAGCGTCAACGTGCGCTTGCCTGCATTGTTGGTGCGAATGCGCTCCGCCGCCTGGGAAATGTTGACGAAAGATATCTGTGCCGCATCAAAAAAGATGGTTCCGGCTTCCGTCAACTCGACTGCTCGCCCCACTCTCTTGAAGAGATCCACCCCAAGGTACGCCTCAAGTTCCCGAATCTGACGGCTGATTGCCGCTTGAGTAACGCACAGTGCTTCTGCCGCACGCGTAAAGCTCTGATATTTTGCGGCGGCGACGAATGACTTCACTGCTTTCAGAGACGGCATTTTCAGCAGTGTCATGTCTGGATCGATGTGCTTAACCATAACCTAGAGTATTGAATATCCGGTTCGGGGCCCTTCGGAGGGCCGTTAGGGACGAGATCGGCGAGAGGGTTCCACCTAGAGCCTACGCTGGAGCGTAGCTCAAACGCAGGGCCTAAGACAGGGCCAGCCGCAGTCGTCTGCGCAACTGGCACTGCCACAGTCGCAAATGGACATAATTAAATTATCGATAACATGACGTTATTGATTGGCTGGAAGAAATGTTGTTAGACGCTGACTCTATTAGGTAATAACTTGGTTCTCAACGGTACTGCTTAATTCAGCGCCGATAAAACAAAAATAATAAACATCACATAATAAAGAGGATGGTCACAATGACTATTTCCCAACCTTTCTCCCAGCTTGACTGCCCCCACAAGCACCGTCTGAACTGATCAAGACACATACACCTGAATTCTTGGTCTTACATCGTAATTGCAGCAGGAGGGGTTATGAGTCTTGGTGACGAGATACTCTCGGTAAAAAACATTTACAAAGTCTTTGGTGGTCAGCCAAAACTCGCGATGGAGATGCTGGCTCGCGGTGCTGATAAAAGTGAAATTTTCAGCAAAACCGGTCAAGTCGTTGGCGTTTTTGATGCCAGTTTCTCCGTAAAACGTGGAGAGATTTTCGTCATCATGGGGCTTTCCGGTTCCGGGAAGTCGACGATGGTCCGCTTGTTCAATCGACTGATCGAGCCAACCTGCGGAACGATCCATCTTAACGGGCAGGAAATTACCGGTCTGTCGGATGCCGATCTTCTCAGCGTTCGTCGCAAAGACATGAGCATGGTGTTTCAGTCGTTTGCCCTGATGCCCCACATGAGTGTGATCGACAACGTTGCTTTCGGTCTGGAAATCTCGGGTGTCGAGGAAAGTGAACGGCATAAACGTGCACTCGAGGCACTCAAACAGGTGGGGCTCGATGGCCACGCCTACAGCTATCCGCACCAACTGTCCGGCGGTATGCAACAGCGGGTAGGCCTGGCCCGAGCGCTGGCCAATGATCCCGCTATCCTGCTGATGGACGAAGCCTTCTCGGCACTCGACCCGTTGATTCGCCACGAAATGCAGGGCGAACTGATCCGCCTGCAGGCAGAACAGCATCGCACCATCATCTTCATCTCCCATGACATCGACGAGGCGATTCGCATCGGCCATCGCATTGCGATCATGGAGGGTGGCCGGGTAGTTCAGATCGGTACCCCGCAAGAGTTGCTTTGCAACCCCGCGAACGATTACGTCAGAGCTTTCTTCAAAGGCTTTGATGCCTCGAAGATCCTCAAGGCTGGTGATGTTGCAAAAATTTGCGCAGAGCATCCGTACGCCATGGATCAATCCACACCTACGCTGCGCGACGACGTACTCCTGCAGGACGTCTTTCACATCGTTGCGGATGCCGTTAATCCAGTTGCCGTGCTGGATCGCCAGGGTGTGTTCAAAGGCACGATCTCCAAGAGCCTACTGCTTCAGACAATGAGCCGACACTAATAGTCTCTATTTGCTGGCTTGCCAGGCTCGGACATTC
>DATEPD010000155.1:0-3732 GCA_035273365.1 Nitrospiraceae bacterium
CGCTGACGGATGCCTCAACGTCGCTGGCGAAGCTATCCGGCTCTCCGAACCAACTCGCGTCGATCGAGCGACAACTGAAAGACCTGCTGCGATCGAAGCTGGAGTTAATCGCAGACATCCAGAAGGGCAAGGCGGACAAGGCGTTAGCATATGTGCGGTCGGGTGAAGGGCTCCGACTGTCCGATCTCCTTCGCGGAGATTTTCGGACAGTCGAAGATCGCCTGATGCGGGAACGAAATTTGTTGCACGAACAAGCGGACGCCCTGTCGCAGCGGACGTTTGTCGGACTGTGGATCACGCTGGCTGGTGTGGTTGCGTTGGGATGGATGGTCTCGCGTGTACTAGCCCGCTCTCTTTCAGACCCAATCACGCAGCTTCAATCTGCTACGTCAAGGATTGGAGCGCACGTCGATGTGGCCGGGATTACCCAGCTCTTGGCCACTAGACGAGGAGCGAAGGACGAACTTGGTCAATTGGCAGATGCCTATCTCGCCATGGCTCGTCGCATTGAGACGCACATCCGAGAGATCGAAGTGCTCGACGCCATCGGCCAAGAGATTAACACCATCGGCCCGGACGGTCTGGACGGGGTGCTCAGGCGTATTACGGACCGGGCAGTGGAATTGGTGCAAACGGATGTCTGTCTCGTGCTGCTTCGTGATGAACGGATGGGTTGTTGGGTGGTTGAAGCTGCATCCGGCGAATGGAATGACCGTCTGAAGAAATCGGTCATGCTGTGGGAAGAACTTCCGGTCTGTGTCCAAGCCTTTGAGACGCGCAAGGTGGCCACAGGGGAACGGTTTCGCCTTGACGAGCGGCCCCAAGTTTTGCGGCGCAACTTGATAGGGGACAGTATGTTGTCAATTCCACTATTGGCGCAGGGGATACCGTTCGGCGTCCTGTCGCTTCTGGCCGAACGACCCCGGGGAGCACATGAGTGGAATCTGCGTCTGGCCGAAGGATTGGCTCACCAGGCTGCGCTGGCCATCTCGAACGCGCGACTGTATGAAGCGGTGGACCAGCGGCAACGGGGCTTAGTTGCACGTCTCCAACAGCTGGAGCATCTTGCGGAAACTTTGGCTCACGATCTCAAGGGGCCGGGAGCTCGTATGGAAGAACTCGCGCGGTTACTGGTCCAGCAGTACGGTTGGCAATTCGATGACCGGACGAACCGATGGCTTTCTCTTATCGAAGAAAATAGCAGGGATCTTGTACAGCGCGTGGAAGGGATCTTGACCGTGGCTCGCGTCGGTATTGATCAGGGTGCCATCACGGCTGTCGATCCGAACGCGATTATTGATGAGGTGTTGAAAGCCAGAGCAGGCGAAATCGAGCGGCTCCGTGCCGTGGTGCACGTTGAGCGAGAATTACCGCTCGTCGCCTGTCACGGTGCCTACCTTCGGCAAATCCTCGACAACCTCATCTCGAACGCGTTGAAATTTACCAGGGCTGGAGAGTCACCACTGGTCAGAATCAGCGGGCGTGTAGAGGGTCCTATGGTGGCATTCTCTGTGGAGGATCAGGGGATCGGGATCCCTCCGACCCAACGCACTCGAGTGTTTCAACCATTTGTCCGCTTGTTGACGTCGGAGGCAACCGGCAGCGGGATCGGCCTGACCATCATCCAGCGCATTGTTGATCTGTATGGCGGCAAGGTGTGGATCGACGGAGCTGAGGGACCGGGCTGCACCGTACAATTTACAGTCCCGAGTTTTCGAGAGCAAATGGATACATCGAATGCCAGTATGCAGACGACGAGGGATTCTGATGTGGCCGATGTTGTCCGGCGAGGGGTCCTGTGAAAAGGGAGGAGATGATGCCACGTGGCCGAGTATTCGACGTTGGATCGGCCAAGGCGAAATCCAAAGTGCCGTTCACGATCCTGATCGTCGAGGACAACGCAACGGATGTTGAGTTGATGCTGCACGCTCTTGAAGCGGCGGACCTGAACCCGCTTGGGGGAGATTTCGAGATGGAGGTCCGCGCGACAGCGGAAGGGGCCTTGCAGTTGCTCGGGGAACGGCCGGTCGATCTCGTGCTGACCGACATGGTGTTGCCGGGAATGGATGGGCTGGATCTCGTCAGCCGCATTCAAAGGGTCGATCCAAACTTGCCGGTGCTCGTGGTGACCCGGATGAACGCCGTTCCTTTGGCCGTAGATGCAATGCGACGGGGCGCCTTTGACTATGTGATGAAACCAGTCAATGCAGAGGATTTGGGGATGCGCCTCCATCGGGCAATTCGCATCTCTGAAATCCTGCGCCGGCATGCGGTGTATGAGCAACAGGACCGGCAGGAGTTTGCAGCCAATAGTTTCGTGGGGAGCAGCGCCTCATTCGCGCAGATTATACGGAATATTCGCGAGGCAGCCCAGGTCCGGTCGACGGTTTTAATCACCGGGGAAACCGGAACGGGAAAGGGGATGATTGCACGGGCGATCCATCAGGAGAGTCAAGAGTCCAGTCGGCCGTTTCAAGTGATCGATTGTACGACTGTTCCCGAAGGAATGATGGAGTCCGAGCTGTTCGGACATGTACGGGGCGCCTTTACCGGTGCGATCGCCGATAAGCCCGGGCTCATCGAGTTGGCGAACGGCGGTAGCGTGTTCCTCGACGAAATAGGTGAACTTCCTCTTTTCCTCCAAGCGAAACTGCTGCGCGTATTGGAGGAGAGCGAGGTGCGTCCCGTGGGCGGAACCAGAGTTCGCAGGGTGGACATGCGCTTTATCGCTGCCACGAACCGAAACCTCGAAGTACGAGTGCGTGAGGGGACCTTCCGGAAGGATTTGTACTATCGACTCGCGGTCATCTCGATTCCGGTTCCCCCGCTCCGCGAGCGGCGCGAAGACATTCCCGTTATCGCGCGCCATTTGCTCAGTCGGCTTGTTCAATCTATGGGCAAGCCGCAGTGCCATTTTGATGAAGAGGCGATGAATGTCCTTGTGTCGTATTCCTGGCCGGGGAATGGTCGGGAACTTCGCAATGTTGTGGAACGGATGGCCATGCTCGCGACCGACAACACCATTCGGGCGCAGGATGTGAGAAACATGTTTCCACAGAGTGAGGCTGAGTGTCTCGTTTCGGCCGACCCGAGTCTGACGATGCTTCCCTACATGGAGGCGAAGGAACGAGCGGTCGAAGAGTTTTCGAAGTCCTATCTGAGGGTCAAACTCGCTCAGCATGGCGGTGTGATCACAAAGGCCGCTGAAGACAGCGGTATTCCACGGCAACATTTCTCGCTGCTCATGAAACGATTTCTGGGGGGCGAAGGTGTCGAGAATCAGTAGCGTCTGTTCCCCATTTCGTAACAGTCTTTGCCTTTTCTGACCTTCTTCTCTGACCATTTTCACGATCAAGTTTCCTCTTCGTAGCATAACTATCATGTAAGGATGGTTCTTGATTAATTCTGCAAGCTATTCTGCTCGGCATTCGGTGCCGAATACGCGCATATGCGAACATAAATATATAATATGTCTAATAAAATATTGCATTGATCAGATGTCGCATATCAGCATATTCGATTAGCGAAGCTACTCCGATTATTCCTTCCGCAATATATTTTTAAAATTATTATTTTATACATTTTATTTCAATGTGTTAAACGGCACGGTCATGTTTGCGGCCAATTAGTTTTTAGTCTGGCAAACCTCTTGCTGTGTCTTAAGCACGAGTTGGTGGTGACGACTAGCCTATTCATGTCATTGAGTCAGATTTTAAGGAGCGAATAAGAAGT
>DATEPD010000156.1:0-4166 GCA_035273365.1 Nitrospiraceae bacterium
CATACGTGCTCTTCATTCGTGTCTCCTTGAGAAAGGTTTTTCGCTGGCATGAGAAATGGTCACGGCACAAATTGGTCCACGGCGAGCGCGAGGTCCTGAAGCGGTTGCGAGATGCGAACATCATAGGGATGTTCGCATTCAAGATTCCGAAGGGAATCGGGAAGTCGTGTCAACTCTGTGGCGGCCCATCGACGCAATTCCATTAATTTCTGAGGAGGCACGAGGCGGTGGCCCTGTGTCATCATGGGATGTAAGAGCGGATCTCCTGTTCCGTTATCCTGCACGGTCGTCACGAGATCGTAATCACATCGTCCATCTTGGCGGTACTGCCGGTACACTTGTTTGCGGCCTGGCCATGTGGCCTTGCCTTCCGATCGCTTGCGGCAAGGACGGCCTGCATACTCTTGGAGCTTGTACGCGCAGTCCAACGAGGGCGCGTCCGAGGACGTCGTCATCGCGGTGCCGACGGCGAACGTATCGATCGGCGCGCCACTTTCGACGAGCGCCTTCAGTCTGTATTCGTCCAGGTTGCCGCTAGCCAGAATCTGGGTGTGTGGCAAGCCCCCCTCGTCCAAGATACGCCTCACTCTTCGAGCATGGTCCGCCAGGTCGCCGCTATCTAACCGCACACCCTTCACCGTGATGCCTCGTTGTCTCAAGCTTGGAGCCAGCGCCACCACTTTGTGCGCCGCCGCCTCCGTGTCGTAGGTATCGATCAGGAAGACCGCGTTCTCCGGCTGCGCCAGAGCGAAGTGCTCGAAGGCGGTTATCTCATCCTTGTGGGCCTGCACAAAGGAATGGGCCATGGTGCCGTAGATCGGAATGTCATATTCCATGCCTGCGAAGACCGTTGCAGTTCCGGTGAAGCCGGCCAGATAGCTCGCTCGCGCGGCAAACAAGCCGGCTTCCGCGCCATGCGCCCGACGCAATCCAAAATCAATGAGCGGTTTTCCACCAGCGACCAAGACCGATCGGGCCGCTTTCGACGCGATGAGCGTCTGAAAGTTGAGCAGATTCATGATTCTGGTTTCGATAAGCTGCGCTTGGGGGAGGGGAGCGGTCACACAAAGGATCGGCTCATTCGGAAAAAACACCGTCCCTTCCCGCATGGCGTGTACGTCACCGGAGAACCGCAGGGCTGCCAGATAATCCAGGCACGATCGGCTGAATCGTCCGGTCTGTTTGAGCCATTCCAGTTCAGCAGGGCTGAGGTGCAGCTGTTCCAAGAAGTCCAGGACTTGCTCCAGTCCGGCTGCCATCAAGAAGCCGCGTTTGGGCGGTAATCTTCTGACGAAGAACTCGAAGACAGCAGTGTCCATCATGCCTTGCTCGACATAGACCTGCACCATGGTGAGTTGATAGAGGTCGGTCAGGAGAATACCGGAGCAGGGATTCATGCGGTGAGACCTTCTAGACGGGTCGGGATCGCCCCCAATCGAACCATGGCCTCTTCCGCCTTGCGTCCATCATCCCAGACTACGTTGACGGCCCGGATTGCATCGGTCAGCAGACAGACGTGGTAGCCAAGCACCCGTGCATCCTTCACCGTATTGAGTACGCAATAGTCCGTTGCGAGCCCGCCGATGAAGAGCCGTCCGATGCCTGCGGCCTGCAGATATTCGTGCAGGGGCGTATCTTGGAATACCGAATAGGCCTCCTTGTCCGGCCGTGTCGCCTTCTGAATGATGGTGGCCGTTTTCGGGATAGGGAACGAGGGAGGCGGCAGTGCACCGATCGATCCAGCCACGCAGTGGATTGGCCAGGGCCCGCCCTGCTCACGAAAAGAACAATGATTGGATGGATGCCAGTCTTGCGACAGAAAAATTGGCAGGCTGCGTGATTGGAAACGATCGATGTACCCGCGCAGAACGGAGATGATCTCGTCGCCTCCCTCGATCCCTAAGGCTCCGCCGGGGAGAAAATCGTTTTGGATATCGGCGATCAGCAAGGCATCGCCGGGATACAGCTCTTCCCGTATCGTGCTCATGGCTTTGCGACGGTCATATCAATCGTTCGATACTCCGATCGGATTGCCACTAACGCGCCTGCTGAGACAACAGGCGAATGTAGGCCACCACGTCCTGCATTTCCCCGTCCGATAGCTGGCCTCGCCACGAGTGCATGGGGCTGAAGACGATTCCGTGTTCGACTGTCCGCAGCAATTCTTCGTCGGATTTCAGAATGGACGAAAAACGATGGAAGTTGGTCGGCGCTATCTTGAGGACTTGCGCGTCCGGTCCATCCCCCCAACCTCCGACCCCGTGGCAATTCTGGCAATTGCGCTGATACACATCTTTGCCGCGTGTGATGTCGGCCGGATAATTCTGCGCGTGAAGGAGAGGTGCGACAAAGAGGCCGATGAGCCCCAAGCTTAGAGTGGCTGTCATGCTACGAAAGATAATACGCATCACACCTCCTAAACAGCTGTGGAAACCCCATAGGGTTATGTCCGGCATTGAAGTACCCCCTTGCCATCTACCACAAGATTCGATTTTCCAGCATGCTCAAAATGACATCCCAGCTAGGCCGCAGGGAGCTCGGCGACTGAAGCGTACCCTTGGGGTACGTTGCAGGGAGACGGGCGACTGAGAACGACGCTGGGGGTCATTTTCAGCATGCTGCTAGCTTTTCTTGGTCGTGTGGGCCACAAACGACGTATAGAGTTGTTGCATCTTGGTGCTGCTGCATTTCGGGCATGCCACTGTATTGGATTCATGTTGCTTCAGCGTCAAGACCACCAACGATTCTTTCCCGCAGTCCAGACACGTATAGTCGTACATAGGCATGTAATACCCCCTCTAGCAGCATGCTCAATAAGTTTGCCCCATGGAAGATCGTTGTTTGATTCGTGTGGTTGGTCTCGTATGTTTGGTTGAAAAAGACCAACTGGCTGAACCAATAAACCCGATCAACCAGATCAAGTCGTCTCGCATGTCTCGAGTGGCGATCCTCCTACGGGACGATGGGTGATGGAGGATGGACCGTCGATGCCTGAGGGCCTTTCTTGCCGGCTTCAAGGTTGAAGACGACCTCAATGCCGTCAGTCAATTCTTCGAACGCAAGACCCTGCAGTGCGTGTTTATGAAAGTACACTTCACCGCCGCCCTCCTTGAGGATGAATCCGTAGCCTTCTTTGGAAAACAGTTTGCAGATGACGCCTCGCAATGGCGGGACCGGAGACGTGCGCACCTCAGTGCGGCCCCGCTTCTCGCGGTACTTGCGGAGTTCGATGGCTATGGCGTCGAAGGCGGTTCTGAGAGCCTCTTCGAACGTCTTGTCTTCTTTGCGGGCCGTCATGGTCTGGCGACCAGGGAGGGTGACGACAATCAGCGTCTCGGCGACGTTGGCCAGCTTTTTGTGGTGAAGATTTTTTGTGAGAGTGACTCGCGCATGGATCAGATCTTGATGTCTATCCTGGAGATCTGCGATGCGGGTTTCGATCTCACGTTTCCAACGAGGAGTCATCTCGATGTTTCTACTCTCAATCTCCAGCTCCATGCTCCCTCCTTTTGGAGTTGAACGCAGTTCTCTAGTGGTGGATATCAGCAAGCGATGTGCCGAATGTTCCTGGAGCGAGGGATATGAGACAAGGGGCTATGGACTTGAGAGTTTTCCCCACTAGTCCCTGACTTCTCGCCGAGTGCTTTGGGGTCAGAAGTGGCGCATTTTTCCCCACTACCACTCTTGCCAGTGAAGCTCAATGCACCAGATCACATTGAGACCAAAGGTTGAATAGACCATCTAGCTGGCTCCATTGCGTGTGCCGAACCTCACCGTCTTGGAACATGAATTGCGTAGGTCCACTACGATGCCCACGCTGAAGAAAGAATATTTGGAGCGATACCTTCGCGGACGGTTCGGCCCCAAGGCGACCTTGCTGACCTATGGGATCATTGGAAAAGAAAGCTCGCAGGGTACCTACAAACAGTATGGATATGGTTCGCCCGTCAAATTGACCTTTCAAATCGGGCGCACAATCCGGTCGGCAGTACTGGAGACGATGAGTCCTGGGCCGTTCGGTCATGAGCATCCGGCGGATCGGGCCCAAGCGATGCTCTGGGATTATGATTCCTATGGCCGGCTGCCACGCCACGTGAAGGCACTCGATGTCGGAGCTTTTGCCGATGATCGGCAGCTGATCTCGGTAGCCAATGCACGAGAATTTT
>DATEPD010000157.1:0-5981 GCA_035273365.1 Nitrospiraceae bacterium
CTGTTTCGCGATCGAGAAATCTCTGATGCCTTTGGGTTTGTTTACCACAAGACCACTCCTGAGAGAGCTGCCGAGGATGTCCTTCGTCGGTTGCGCCAGATCATTGAAAACGCGCCGCAAGAACAGGTCACCATCGCGATAGTCCTCGACGGGGAAAATCCGTGGGAACATTACCACGAGGGTGGCGAACAGTTTCTCTCGTTCCTCTATAAGGCCTGCTCGACCGGTGCGCTTGATGCCACTAGTACTCGCGCCACTACCGCGACGATCTCCGAATCGCTCCAAGCCGCGCCGGCCATACATCGTATCAGTCACCTTCACTCGGGCTCTTGGATCAATCAAGACTATAAGATCTGGATCGGCCACCAGGAAGACAATCGGGGATGGGACCTGGTGAGTCACACCCGAACCAGTCTTTCAGACATTGCTGCCACGCTCCCCTCGAATCGCGCGCAAGCCGCCTGGGACGAACTCTATGCCGCAGAAGGCAGCGATTGGTTCTGGTGGTATGGGGAAGACTTCGATACCGACTATAAGGAGGAGTTCGATCGGCTCTTTCGAACCCATCTTCGGAATGTCTGTGTGATCGCAGGGTTGACTCCACCGGATCTGTTGAATCAGCCGATTTGCAGTCCCCGGAGCGTGCCGGAGGCTGACCTTGTCACCGCGCCTCTCGCCTTGCTGACCCCTTCTATCGATGGACTTGTCACTCAATTTTTTGAATGGCGCGGAGCTGGCAGGATCAAGACTCAACCGCCGCTCGGCGCGATGTGGAAAGCCGAAGGGGTGCTGACCGATATCCAGTTTGGCTGGAGTCTTGACCAGTTGTATCTCCGTCTCGATCCGGACGAGCAATCGCAGGCACGGCAGGCAGAGTTGACGGTTGAGCTGCAATTGCAAACGCCTGAACACCTCTATCACCTGTCATTTTCCCTTGCGTCGCCAGGGTCGAACCAGTTTCTGCTTTCGCAGAAACTCGCAAACGGATCCTGGCAGGAGGTCGACAGGTACCAATCGATCTGTCATGGGAAGATTATCGAACTGTCAGTGCCATTCAAGGATATACAGCTTACACCTGGGCAGGAATTCCACATGACCATTCTGGTGTTGGAACATCGATTGGAAATCGCACGCTATCCGCACCACAAGCCTGCGACCCTCTTCGTGCCAGGCCCGGAATTCGAAGCGAATCTGTGGCGCGTGTGATCAGTGCAAGCACCGAATGATGAATGCTAAATTTTCAATGTTAAATTGTTCGATCACATTCAGCATTCAACACTACACATTCAATATTGCCTGGAGAACATATGCCGGACTTAAGACGTGATCCGATTGTTGGTCGGTGGGTGATTATTACGACGGAACGTAGCGGTCGGCCTCACGATTTTACCCCTGTACACGCCGCCCGACCATTAGCTGCAACCCTCTGCCCATTCTGCCCAGGACAAGAACGACTGACGCCGAAAGAAATCATGGCCTACCGGCTGCCTCCTGTGGAGCCCAACGGCCCGAACTGGACCGTGCGCGTCGTGCCGAACAAGTTCCCCGCACTCCAGGTCGAAGGCGACATCGACCGCCAAGGCCTCGGCCTCTATGATCGCATGAATGGGATCGGTGCACATGAAGTCATCATCGAGACTCCAAACCACACAGATAGCCTGGCAGAGATGCCGACAAAACGAATCGAGGACGTCCTGTGGGCGTACCGCGATCGCATGATCGATCTCAAGAAGGACGTGCGGTTCCGATATATCTTGATTTTCAAGAACCACGGCGCGTCAGCCGGTGCCACATTGGAGCACAGCCACTCACAACTCATCGCTCTGCCGATCATCCCAACCAGCGTCCTGGGAGAGATAGAAGGCTGCCGGACTCATTATGAGCAGAAAGAACGCTGCATTTATTGCGATATTCTTAGGCAAGACCTCTCAGACGGCGATCGCATCGTGGCGGAAAACCCCGAGTTCCTCTGCGTCACTCCCTACGCCCCACGGTTTCCATTCGAAATGTGGATTCTTCCAAAACGCCACGCGGGCTATTTCGAAGAGAGCCAGAAGCTACAATTCGAATTCCTTGCACCGATCCTCTCCGAAGCACTACGACGGATGGACAAGGCCCTCGCTCGGCCCTCGTACAACTTTATCCTCCATAGTTCTCCCCTCCACGAAAAGACTGGTGATTTCTATCACTGGCACATCGAAATTATTCCGAAACTGACCCAAGTAGCCGGCTTCGAATGGGGCACAGGGTTCTACATCAACCCGGTGTCACCGGAAGAGTCGGCGAAGTTTCTTCGGGAGGCCACGCTGTAGGTGCCGGTTCGCTTTCGCATTGAAGATTCTTCGCTCACGCAGCCGTTGCGCCAAATTGAACAGCTCATTCGTGCTGCCGGCGGCCGGACATGGCTGGTCGGCGGCTGCCTCCGCGACCTCGTGCTTGGTCAGCAACCGCGCGAGCTGGATCTCGAAATTTTCGGGTTGCCACCGGGGCAGCTCCATGCGCTGCTCACCGCACACTTCTCCGTGCAGCTCGTGGGGAAGGCCTTCGGCGTGTTCAGGCTTCAGGGTCTGCCCATCGATATTTCCATCCCCTCCCGCATGCTCACCGACAGCGAGTCCACACCGGAACTGTTGAGACAACCCGATCTCGATATGGACATCGACGAAGCGCTGGCACGACGCGATTTCACCATGAATGCCATGGCCTGGGACCCCGACACCCTGGAGCTCCGCGATCCCTTCAATGGTCGGGCTGACCTCAACGCGCACGTGCTGCGTCACGCTTCGGATCGATTTGGCGAAGATCCGACTCGCGTACTACGCGGCATGCAACTGGCCGCACGATTCGGATTGACTGCCGCGCCGGAGACGGTGGCGCTCTGCACGACACTGGGGCAAGACGAGCAGCCACGCGAACGGCTCTGGGAGGAATGGAAGACACTGATCCTCCACGGGAGGAAGCCCTCACTGGGTCTGCAGTTCTTGAGCGACTGCGGCTGGCTCCGCTACTATCCGGAACTCGCAGCCCTCCAAGGGTGCGAGCAGGATCCCATCTGGCACCCGGAAGGCGATGTCTGGATCCACACACTCCACTGCTTGGACTGGTTCGCCGGGGAACGCAGCGGCGATCACGACGACGATCTGATCGTCGGCCTCGGCATCCTCTGTCACGATTTCGGCAAACCTGCGACGACCACGACCGACTTCGGACGCATCACGTCGCGGGGCCACGAACCGGAAGGGGAGGCCCCGACGAGACGCTTCCTCGAACGATTGACGAACCAAGACGATCTGATTCATGAGGTGGTACCTCTTGTGCGCTGCCACCTCCGTCCTCGTGCACTGCATGACGCGAACGCATCGGACAGTGCGGTTCGACGACTGGCCCGGCAGGTCAAACGGATTGACCGGCTTGTGCGTGTTGCGCGGGCTGATCATGCAGGCCGCCCACCCAAACCGTTTGACGGATTCCCTGCGGGGAACTGGCTGCTGGAGCGCGCGCGCAGACTGGACGTTGAGGATCAGGCTCCCACCCCGCTCGTCCTGGGTCGCCATCTGCTGGAATTGGGACTCCAGCCGGGCCCTGATATGGGCCGACTGCTCGATGAATGTTACGAAGCTCAACTAGACGGAATGTTTTCGACGCTCGATGGTGGAATTGCCTTTGCCAAGAGCACGCTCACTCCCACGCAGTAAGCATTTGTCCAGAACCTCCTCCGGATTCTTCTTCTCTCTTACCCTTTATCCCTGACACCTGACCCATCACGATACAAGGCCCCTTGCCCCCTGGTTGCTCCGAAGCTTATGATCCTCCCATGCAAGTCCAATTGAGCCATCCAACTAGGACCGTCGAGGTCAAAGGTCCCAAGAAAGCTAAAGAACTCTTGCGCGAATTGAATCTCGTCGTCGAAGCGCATCTCGTCATCAAGGGCGATGATCTCGTCACCGAAGACGAAATGCTGTATGACGGCGATCAAATTGAAATTCGACCGGTGATTTCGGGAGGACGCTAGGTTGAGGATGAGGCTAAGGCTGAGCAAGGCTTTTCTGGCTGACTCAGTCTCAACCTTTCACCTAGACCCGTACTGATATGAACTGCACCAAGTGTAAAACCAAAGCGGTGATCGGCCTCCCTCGCCACAATGCGGCCTTCTGCAAAGGTTGCTTCAACAGCTTCGTCCACGATCAGGTTGCTCGGGCGATCAAGTCGGAGAAGATGCTGGGCAAGGAGGACCGGATTCTCGTGGCGGTGTCAGGCGGAAAAGACAGTCTGGCACTCTGGGACATTTTGCTCAAGCTCGGCTATCGCGCCGACGCGCTCTATGTGGACCTCGGCATCGGAGCCTATTCCGAACAGTCGCATGCCAAGGTGACGAAGTTCGCCGAGGCGATCGCCGCTTCACATGGAGCCACGTTGCATCTCCATACGGTCGAACAGGAGGCCGGAGCAGGGATCAAGGAACTGGCCCAGCTTATTCATCGCCCGACTTGTTCCACCTGTGGCACGATCAAACGCTACCAATTCAATCGCGTCGCGATCGAGCAGCACTACGATGTGATGGCCACGGGCCATAATCTTGATGACGAAGCGGCCCGGCTCCTGGGCAACGTACTACATTGGCAAGAGGAATATTTGGATAAGCAGGGCCCGTCGTTGCCAGCCTCGGTGGAAGGATTTGCCAAGAAGGTGAAGCCCCTCTACCGGCTCTCGGAACGGGAGGTCGCAGCCTATGCGGTATTGAACCGGATTGATTACATCGTCGAGGAATGCCCCATGGCCAAGGGTTCCAAGATGCTCCAGTACAAGGAAGTCTTGAATCGTCTGGAGACCGAGTCGCCGGGCACGAAGCAGACGTTTTATTGGGGTTTTCTCGAGAAGCAACGTCAGAAGCAACCCACTGCGACTACCATGACGGAGAAAGACCGGGCAGTCCTCCACCCCTGCTCGTGTTGTAGCCAACCCACCACGGCTGAAGTCTGCTCCTACTGCAAAATGATGGCGCGAGCCAAGACCCACGCCTCGTAATCCTATCCCACTGCCAGAGGATTGATGGTGATTTCTCTCAGAGAATATTCATGCATCCTCACACTCAGACTGGGCCTCATACTCTTACTGACCCTGGTGGCATTACACCCGACTCATGCGCAAGAATTTCCTATCGCCACACCCGTCGGCAGCCACACGATTGGACTCAGCACTGGTCCATTATTTCCCCTGCGGATTCTGTCGAGCCAATCATCCAAACTCTTTGGCGAAGCGGTCATGCCATCATGGATGATCACGCTCACAGAACCGATCGGTGCTGGCTGGTATCAAGGCCAGTTGGCACTTGGAGCTGAAGTCATTGCCTTTCACACTTACGAACCGATTACAGCCTACGGCGCAGGAATTACGCCTAAGTTAGTCTATACCACCACCCCCTTCGGTCCGGTACGCCCGTTTGTCGAGGCAGGCGGCGGCCCCATGTGGACAGATTTGGGCGGTCGAGTCCCAGAACAACCAGGACAATATAATTTTCTGGTCTGGGCCGGTGTCGGCGCCTCCTACCATCTGACTCACACATGGGCGCTGACTGCTGGCTACCGTGTGATGCACATCTCCAACGGCGGAATCCGTTCACCCAATTCCGGACTTAATTTCGGGCTGCCCTTCATCGGCCTGTCCTATCAGGGGTTCTGACGGAGCCCCCTTCAGCCGCAAATCGCCCAAGACTCTTCATGACTTGCAAAGAAGGGATTGACCCCGTAAGCTGCGGAGCTATCTTTTTATAAAGACTGTTCGTATCGAGAGCACAATGCATGGCTACCTCTGAACGTGACTACTATCAGATTCTCGGTCTTCACAAATCTGCCTCGGCAGATGACATCAAGAAGGCCTATCGTCGCCTCGCGCGCCAGTTCCACCCCGATCTCCACAGCGGTTCAAAGAAATCGGAGATGGAAAAGAAGTTCAAGGAATTGAACGCGGCGCACGAAGTCTTG
>DATEPD010000158.1:0-2973 GCA_035273365.1 Nitrospiraceae bacterium
GATCAACTCTTGGATGACGAGTCCGAGTCCTTACTTGGTGAGGTGGAGCACTTTCTGAGAGTAGTTCGATCCATCATCTGTCCTTCGGAGGAAGGAGACGGATTTGCACGGAGCTACTATGAAGCCCTCCAGCGAGGGCCCGATGTCATCTTCGCCCACATAGAAGTCGAAAAACTTCTAGCTATCACCGATCCACAGCCTATGGCAACTGCCGCCGTGGGACCGAAGACTAGCCGGTGATCGGTGTGTTCGGCTTTTGATCTCCTATTAATAAGGTTGCATTGATGTAGGAGGTCTGACATGAAAAATCATGCAGGAAGGAGCAATTCCGTCTGGATGACCACGGCCACAGTGCCGAGTTTTTTCAAGTTAACCGCGAATGAACAAGCCGAGGTCATCATCGTAGGTGCAGGCATTGCCGGCTTAACCACCGCCTATTTGTTGGGACAGGCAGGAAAATCTGTCGTTGTGTTGGACGACGGCCCGATTGTATCAGGTGAGACCGAACGGACAACCGCACATCTCGTGACGGCATTGGATGACCGCTATGTGGATCTGGAACGGTTGCATGGAGAAAAAGGGGCGCAGCTCGCAGCTGAAAGTCACCGTGCAGCCATCGATCAGATTGAACACATCGTTCATAAAGAACGAATTGATTGTGACTTCGAGCGACTGAACGGCTACCTTTTTGTGCCACCGGGAGAATCCACCGGCATCCTCGATAGAGAATTGGCTGCAGCGCAGCGCGCCGGCTTGCTTGACCTCCATATGGTTCTGCGTGCGCCCTTTTCATCATTCAACACAGGCCGGACACTGTGCTTTCCACACCAAGCACAATTTCACCCTCTCAAATACTTGGCGGCACTATCCCGGGCGATCATCAGGGATGGAGGACGCATCTATACAGAAACGCACGTCGCAAAGATCGAAGGGGGAGAGTCAGCCCGAATCGAAACCATGGATGGTCGAACCGTGACTGCAGGGGCGGTGGTGGTGGCGACCAATACCCCTGTCAACGATCTCTTAGCCATTCACACCAAACAGGCTGCGTATCGCACATTTGTCATTGGAGCGGCTGTACCGACGGGCTCCATCACGAAAGGATTATATTGGGACACCTCAGCCCCATATCACTATGTACGGCTTTGCCGTTCGGCTTCGATCGGGATGGATGTGTTGATCATCGGGGGAGAGGATCATAAGACGGGACAAGCAGATGATGCCGAGAACCGCTATCAGAGGTTGGAACAATGGGCCCGCACCCGCTTTCCCATGATGACGGCCATTGAATTCCGATGGTCAGGTCAAGTGCTGGAAACTGTCGATGGGCTGGCCTTTATCGGACGGAATCCTCTGGACGAACCGAACGTCTACATCGCGACCGGTGATTCGGGCAATGGCATGACGCACGGGACCATTGCCGGCATGCTGCTCACCGATTTGATTCAAGGTCGCGACAATGCCTGGGCTACACTCTATGACCCGGCTCGCAAAACGCTCGGAGCATTGAACACATTTGCCAAAGAATCTCTCAACATGGCCGCTCAGTATACGGATTGGGTCACATCGGGGGATGTGACAAATGACCTATTGATTCCACCTGGCTCTGGCGCTGTGATCCGTCGAGGATTGAAGAAATTTGCCGTGTATTGCGATGACGCAGGACAGCGCCATGAAAGGTCGGCAGTGTGCCCTCATTTGGGAGGCATTGTGGCCTGGAACCATTCAGAAAAAACTTGGGACTGCCCCTGCCACGGATCCAGATTTGACAGATTTGGCAAAGTGGTCAATGGACCGGCTATTACGGATTTATCCTCTACGAAAGAGTTGGACTGAGAGAATAGAAACTACTGTTAATAGTCCAACATGTTCTTCAGGGCAGCGGCATTCTTCGCAGCATAGGCCGCTTGATCATTGTCAAAATATACGTAGACTGCGCTGAGCGAGTGCCGCCATTCCATGATGCGGCGAGACCAATTTCTCAGGACGTGCGAAGAATACTCTCCTTGGTATTTCTGACCGGGACCGTGCAGCCGCACATACGCAAAGTCGGCGGTGACTTCGTGAGGGGATTGGAACCCGTTTAACTCATAAATGCAGAAGGCCGCATTGTACCGGGTCAAGGCTCGATAAACTTCTTTATCATGCCAACTGGGGTCGCGGAATTCGAATGTATACCGATGAGCGTTCGGCAAGGCGTCGAGAAACCCTATCAAACGATCCACATTGCGTGACCACCGGGGCGGCAGCTGGAAGAGAATCGGTCCAAGCTTAGCTCCCAATGATTCAACAACCGGCATGAAACGCTCCAGGGCCGGTTCGATTTCTTTTAATTTCTTCTGATGCGTAATGTACCGGCTGCCCTTGACAGAGAAACAAAATTCCGCCTGGGTGGATTGATGCCAATCCCTGAAGGTTTTCTCACTGGGAAGATGATAAAAACTGTTGTTAACCTCTACTGTGTCGAATTGTTGGCGATACCACCCCAGCATGTCCCTGGCCGGAAGGTCTCGTGGATAAAATAGGCCACGCCAGTGTTGGTAATGCCAACCGGACGTACCGATCCGGACATCGCAGCGTGAATGATGGATACTCGGTGACACTTCTGCCTCTGTATCGTATATCGATGAATGTCGACACTGGGAGCAACCCGAGTGAAGGCACGCGCAAAGTGTATGGCCAGGGACTTCACCAGGTCACGACTCTCATACGCAGTGGTAGGGTTCAAAGTGTCGGGCTATCGAACATGTCGATGCCAAATTCAAAGTGCTTGGGGAGCTCGTCAATGCACATATTGAAGAGGAGGAAGGTGAGATGCTCCCGAAAGCTGAAGAAAGCTCGATCGACTGGGAGGACCTCAGTGCGCAAGTTCTCAAACGGAAAGACCACCTGCTGGCCAAGGTCGGCGGTTCAGCCAAGAATCGAAGAAGAAAGACGCGAAAGAAACCCTGAGGACGCAATGCACCCAGTCAA
>DATEPD010000159.1:0-4104 GCA_035273365.1 Nitrospiraceae bacterium
TTGCATCTTCATTGGAACTTATGGTGGTGATACCTTTGCAAGACCTCGCGCTTGCCCAAGGGTATTCACTCCACGTACCGGCAGATTTTTGTGGGTCAGCCGCCATCTCTTAATTAAAAAGTCGTCTGGGAGTGACGCAGCACGATTCTTCTTCCAGACCCCATCGTACCCTGTGACGTGTGTGATGTTGCTACCGGAACGCTCCATGGTAAGGCGGTACTGTATTTGGTCGTCCGAGAGTCTCACCACGCTGCCCTCAAAGACCGCGCCGTCACTGGTGACCTTGATCTGCCGGGCCGTCGCAGGGACAGATTCTATCCCGCAAGGGAAGGCTGAACTCAGGGGACCAAACACGACGGCAAAAGCATAGACGCCTGACGAAAATGGATTTTTAGGAGAGATCCCCGTGTCTTCATCTGGTGTTAGCCCTTCGTAGACGGACACGCTTCCAGGAATCCGAAGCATTCGTTTTCTTACTCCCTCCTCATTGATTTCTGTAAGGGACTCCTTATTCTCAAATATCACAAACCGAAAGTGCGAGCGCTGCTCAATACCATCCTTTTTCGCAACGAGATCAACTGACACTTCCCCAAACGTTGACCAATAGTCTTTCGGGTCACATCGAGGGTCAGCAGCGAATCCCATGGCACTGGTCAACGTGATGCTCAAAACAGTGACCAATGAAACCATGTAATTGACAGGTCCACTAGAATTATAGGGTGCTTGTTCCGGCATCTGAGTCAGGAAGGGGCTCAACTCCCCTGGCGCGTATGGTCGAGGGTCTTGACCATATTCAACAGGCGCTCCCGCCCTGTCTCGGAAATCTCGGTGAACTGGACCCCCATCCCAGGAAAGAACACGTAATGCTCCTCCTCAGGCCGGATCCAGGCCACCTTGCCTTGTGCCTTGATCGGCGCGGTCGGATCGTCAGGCAGGATGAGTTCCAGCGAGAGGGCCGTTCCTAACTGCGGCGGCAGATGGCTCTCGATGAAGATCCCGCCTCCGCCGATCTCGCAGGTGACACTGTCGAAGTGTTTGTGGTCTGGTGTCACATAGCGCACCTTCGCCGCGAGGCGACTGCGGGGGTAATTCCGGGCTGCTTGATGGGATCGGGCCTCTTTCACAGAGCTCTGAATGAAATCTATGACGGCCTCCCACGACACTGCTCCCAGCGGTTCGCCTGTCGGGCCGAGCAGCGTCATCGTTTCTGTTTCACTGTCCAGCCCCAAGACTTTGCCTCGATGCCGCGATGAGATCTTAATGGGGAGCTTCATCATGGTACTTCCTCTCGGTGGGAAACGAACAGGCCCGCCCTTTTCGTATGCCTTCTCGATTCATCACGCATCCTGCCCAGGCTCTCAGCCCTGAGTTCCAGCAGAATGAGTTTTTAACCTTGAGGGTTTTTTGGACGCCCTAGGATATGTCAAATTCCGTGAGAAATCGACGTGCTTCGCTCTCTCAATCGCCCACTTGACAGCGCAGGCTACGGTATGTAACATTTTGTGACATGACGCCTAAACAGTTCAGGCAGGCAAGGGTTCGGTTGGGGTACACGCAGGCGAAGTTGGCGAAGGTGCTGCAACTGAGCCGGATGACGATCAGCCGCTATGAAGCCGGTACGTGGGAGGTGCCCTTGTCGGTCGAGATGGCGTTGGACCAGTTAGGGTCGGCGCAGATTCCGATGCTCGGGATGGTGGCGGCCGGGGCGCCGATCGAACCGATCACGCAAGCTGAATTGGTGGCGGTGCTGCCGCCGTTGTTGCGTGGAGGGGAGACCTTCGCATTGCGGGTGAAAGGCGAGTCGATGAAGGACGACGGCATTTTCCCCGGCGATTTGGTAGTGGTGCGGAAGCAGGGTACCGCGCGGAATGGACAGACGGTGGTGGCGTTGGTGAACAACGAAGCCACGATCAAAACATACTATTGCAAGGATGGTCGGATCGAACTGCATCCGGCGAATACGGCGATGAAGCCGATCATCGTGTCGTCAGAGGACGAGTTTTGCATTCAGGGAATTGTCGCAGGTGTGATCCGCCACTTCAACGAACTGTGAGGTGCGCTATGGCTCTGGTACAGCAACAGGCGATTGAGTTTCCGTTTCGCACAGAGGATGGCGGTGCGGTCATCGATGCGCCTCGCCATCTGTTGGCCGAATTGCGGCGGAGTGCGGTGTCGACTGATCAGCCGAAGGGATTGGTGCTGTTGTCCGGATCGACGTCGGTCTATCGGCTGGGCCTCTGTGCCGCGGTCGACCGCACATTGGCCGGCGAGCCGGTGTTGTATCTGGCCGGCGCCAATGTCTTCGACCCGTTCTTGGTGGGGCGGCTGGCTCGGGCCAGTCGGGCGGCGCCGGCTCACGTGCTGCAACAGATTCACGTCTCACGGGCCTTCACCTGTCATCAGATGGTGAGGCTGGTCACGGATTGTCTCCCGTCGGCGTTGCGCACCTATGATGCGCGATTCGTCATTCTCGCCGGTCCGCTCGACACATTGTACGATCAGTCGGTGCCGGAGCCTGAAGCGATGCGTCTCTTTCGTGCCATGACGGAGGCGCTACAGGACATGGCCAATCAGGGTGTGCAGGTATTATGCGTGAGCCCGCTCGCGCCGCCTGAATCCGGAGGACGCAGCAGATTTATGGCGATGCTTCGTGCGCAGGCGCGCCGGGCGATCGACCTGCGCGAGACAGAGGATGGGCTATGGCTCCATGAAGAGGGAGGACCTGAGCCCAGACGTTGGATGATTCCTCGTCTGTTCTGGAATCGGTTGTAAGTATGGGGCGCACGCTTGCCACGTTCACGCAGTTGGTTCAGCAGGAAATCGACTCGTGGAGCCGCTACCGGCGTGCGTTGCGGCGCGAGGATCAGCAGGCACTCGATATGTTGTTTGCCGCCGCCCGTCACCATGCGTCGGCCGGCGCCTATCTCGCGCGCGAAACACCGTTCGAAGTGATGCTGCTGTCTATGTTGATTGAACAACAGAAACACGTCGTCACGTTGCAACAGAAAGTGATGACTCTTGAAACCCGCATGTCCCACGACTCGACTCAGGGGATGGCTTCTTGATGTCTACCCGGCACAAGAGGGCATGGTCGTCTGGCTCCTCTGCGAGGACGGCCGCCGCATCAGGGCCGTCGATCCCTTTGTGCCGACGTGCTATCTGGCAGCTTCGCCGCCCATCCGTGAGCACCTGCTCCGGCTACTTCGCCGCGCCTCCTGTCGTATCGACACCAGAGAAGTGGAACGATACGAACTCGGCGCGTCCTCTCCGATCCCGGTTCTGGAAGTCTCGATTCATGCTCCCGCGCAGTTTTCGTTCTTCACGCAACAGCTGATCCGTTCCTGTCCCGACGCGCAGTTCTTTCACGTGGATGTATCGCTGCCGCAGCGCTACTTTTACGATCGGCAGCTCTTTCCTCTCGTCCATTGCGAAGTGGATCTCACCGGCGATGGCCGGATTCAGTCGATTCAGGCACTGGAGTCGCCCTGGGACACGGGCTACGGTCTCCCACCGCTCACGATTATGGAGCTATCGACGGATAATCCGTCGCCCAACCCGAATCATGGCGGTCGTGGTTCGCTTGTGGTGCGGATGGATGGGAAGGAACGTGTGTTAGAAGGTGACGATGCCGATGTGATCCAGCACCTTCACCAGCTGCTCATGCGACAGGACCCCGATATTCTCTTAACGGACTGGGGCGATTCCTATCTTCTACCGCCTCTCATGGTCATGGCGGATCGGCTGCGTCTGCCGCTCGCGCTCAATCGCGATCCCCATCGATCCATCGGCGTCAAGAAACCCCATTCGTATTTTTCGTATGGCCGCATCCTGTCCCATGCCGGCGCCCGCACGTTGTCGGGACGGTTGCACCTCGATCGGCACAATTCCTTTGCGTTGGCGGAAATGGGTCTGGACGGCCTCATCGAGCAGGCCCGTGTCGCGAAGGTCGATCTGCAGCAGATGGCCCGCACGACGACAGGGACGGGGATCACATCGATGCAGCTCGAAACGGCCTGTCGCGACGGCCTGTTGATTCCCTACCGGAAGCAGGAGCCCGAATCCTTCAAATCCGCGCTCGAGTTGCTGCAGACCGATCAGGGTGGA
>DATEPD010000160.1:0-4574 GCA_035273365.1 Nitrospiraceae bacterium
TAATCCCTATCGTGCCCAATGCCGTAATGCCACCGAAGATCAATATCGCGATGGAGAGAGTACGCCCTACGACTTGTAGGAAATACCTGGTATTAAACTCGGTACGAGAGGCGATACGGAGAAAAATCTTCTTAAGAATAACACTACATAACCAGAAGGCAAAAAAGACAAGTAGCCCGGCAGGAGCCTTCGGCACCCAGAGGATCAGCTCACCAAGCATCGTCTGCAAGGCTTGATCGAGGGCATTCATGAGAACCTATATGTCACCTGTGAAATACTTTCTTTTCACATAAATTCAACCGCAAATATTATGCCCACTGCGTTAAGGAAATTGTCCGAGAGATCTGCAAAAGATCGGATCCACAATCAATCGACCTCTGCAATCATCTCAAGTGCTTGGTAGCAAAGAAAGAAAATGGAGGTGATCGCGAGACCAACTTACTGCATGAATTCCAATGCGCCCCCTTGCTCCACCTGTGATTTCAGACAATTTGTCCAGAGGCGGACAACTCGTCGCTGTTGATTGGCCCGACAAAACCGGATCTATCCCACCGCCGGCGCGATGGCCTCCAGACGTCGATGCCACTACCTTCCCTTTACCTTACTCTTGCACAAACGCGCGCCCACGATTAATCTACTCGCAGTTCTTCGTTTACGAATGCGAAAAGAAGAGAGAGGAAGAGAGATGAGAGTCTTGCCGGGTCATCCATATCCGCTGGGGGCGGGATGGGATGGCGAGGGCGTCAACTTCGCGTTGTTTTCCGAGAACGCCACAGCAGTGGAACTCTGCCTGTTTGATCAGTCTGAACAGTCGAAGGAATCCCACCGAATCAGGATCGAAGAGCGCACGGATCAAGTTTGGCACACGTATCTTCCAGAAGTACGACCCGGACAGATGTATGGGTATCGAGTCCACGGGCCCTATGAACCCATGGCCGGACATCGGTTCAATCCGTCGAAGCTATTGATCGATCCCTATGCCAAGGCTCTGAGCAGCACGGTGAGACGATCCGATGCCATGTTCGCGTATCCAATCGGAGATCCTCAGGCCGATCTGATTCGTGATGATCGGGACAACGCGGCCAGTATTCCGAAATCGGTTGTGATTGAACAGGCCTTTACCTGGGGTGGCGATCGATTATTACGGACGCCCTGGGATAGGACCATCATCTATGAGGTACATGTGAAAGGTCTGACGATGCGCCATCCGGATGTGCCGGAACAACTTCGTGGCACCTATGCTGGATTAGCGTCTCCAGTCGTCGTGGAATATCTCCAGAGCCTGGGAGTGACTGCAGTCGAGCTGCTTCCGGTACATCATTTTGTCTCCGATAAGGTCGTGACAGACCGAGGACTTTCTAACTACTGGGGCTATAACACGATCGGATTTTTTGCACCCGACGTCCGGTACGCCGTGTCACACGACTGGGGCCGCCACGTCAATGAATTTAAGACCATGGTCAAGACTCTGCACAGTGCAGGGATCGAGGTCATCCTTGATGTGGTCTACAACCATACAGGGGAAGGCAATCATCTGGGGCCCACACTGTCGTTTCGCGGCATCGACAATGCCGCCTATTACCGTCTGGTCCCCGATCAACCTCGTTACTACATGGACTATACAGGCTGTGGCAACACCCTGAACGTACGGCACCCTCGTACGCTTCAACTCATCATGGATAGCTTGCGATATTGGGTGAGAGAAATGCATGTGGATGGGTTTCGATTCGACTTGGCGTCTGCGTTGGCCCGAGAGCTGCACGAAGTCGATCGACTCAGCGCGTTCTTCGATACGATTCAACAAGACTCGGTCCTCCAACAGGTCAAACTCATCGCCGAGCCGTGGGATTTGGGTGAAGGAGGGTATCAGGTCGGGAATTTTCCTGCCGGTTGGGCCGAGTGGAATGGAAAGTACCGAGATACCATCAGGCGATACTGGAAGGGGGACGGGGGCCAGGTGGCCGAATTGGCCTATCGTCTCTCCGGCAGCAGTGATCTCTACGAGATGGGTGGCCGGCGCCCTCACGCCAGCATTAACTTTGTAACTGCACACGACGGGTTCTCTTTAAACGATCTAGCCTCATACAACCAGAAACACAACGAGGCGAATGGCGAGGACAACCGCGATGGGACAGACGACAACCTCAGTTGGAATTGCGGAGCCGAAGGCCCCACCGACGATCCGGCGATCAATGAACTGCGAGAGCAGCAGAAACGCAATATGCTGACTACCCTTCTTTTTTCTCAGGGGGTTCCGATGATCTGTGGAGGCGACGAGATCAACCGGACGCAACGGGGAAACAATAACGCATACTGCCAGGACAATGAGCTGAGTTGGTTTGACTGGAAGTTGGACCGAAGGGATCGTGAACTCCTCGCCTTCACCCGCCAGCTGATCGCGTTCAGGCGGGAACATCCGGTTCTCCGGCGACGCCAATTCTTCCAGGGCCGACGCATCCGAGGGTCTGAGGTCAAGGACCTCGTCTGGTTCCGCCCCGACGGGAAAGAAATGACAGATGACGATTGGAATCAAGGCTATCTTCGCTCACTAGGTTTACGCCTAGCGGGTGACGCCATCGAAGAGAGGGACCAAAAGGGCAGACCAATTCAGGACGACACGCTCCTCGTGCTGCTGAATGCCCATCATGCACCGCTGCTCTTTACGTTGCCGGCCCATAAACGGAGTGTCCGCTGGCGGATGATCTTGGATACGGCTATCACGAAGTCAAGCAAAGAGCGGAGCACATTCCTGCGTGGGGGAACCCAGTTCACCCTACACGGGCGATCACTCATCATCCTGCGGGAAGTAAAAGGAGTCAGTCCAGGCTCAAGATTTTAGTGCAACAGTGAGTCTCTGAATGAATCCATCTCCTCACTCTTCAAGGTTTCAAAAGCAGGCCTAAGTTCAAATCCCTGCGGCTCACCAGTTCAATCAGAAGCCCCAGCCCTCTCCACCACTGATCAACATTAATCTCTGTGAGACCAGTAAACCCTCACAGGCCTTACATTATCCAGTCATGCTCCAGACAATTTGTCCGGAAACAGACAAATCGTCGTCGTAGAATCGGTTTCTAAAAGCAGGGGCTTATGGCGAGTCGTATAGAAGCCCGGGACAAGCTGGGCGTGATCACCTGCTGTCATACTGTTCGTAGACGGTTCATATCTCACTGAAAGATTGAACGAAAATGAATTTGGCCCAGATGGTATTGCCTTTGCTCAAAAAATACATGGTGGCTTCGTGATTCACTGTCATTCAGCCATGAATGAGGAGGCTTACCATGACATCATTGACATCATTTCAAAAAATTACCGGTGTCCTGACCTGTAGTTTCCTACTGTGCTTGGGTTTGTCCAATGTGCCGAAGGCAGATGCGATTGTGGCCACAAACGACATGAACGCAGCCCAATCTGAGAGAGAAGGCGGACAAGATGGACTGAAGGGCGATCAAGATCTGCTGAAGGGCGGCCACACGACCGGGCCTGAAAGGTATGGCGGGCAAAGTGGACTGAGGAGCGATCAAGATATGCTAAAGGGCAGCCACATAACCAAGTCTGATAAAGAAGACGGACAAGCCGGTCCAATGGGCGTTCAAGATAAGTCAAAGGGAGTTAAGAGCAGCCACATGATCAAGGGCGAAGTATTGAGCGTCGAAGGCGATACCTATTACCTTCAAGGGCAGGATGGCAAAGCAGTGCGTTTGCATACCGACCAGACCACCCGCATGACCGGAAACATTTACCAGGGAGCTCGCGTTGAAGCAGAAGTGAACGATCGGGGTCACGCGCTATCGATTCGCTCAACCGATTCGACTGATCGCCGAAATGAAGCCGATCGTCCGAGCTGATTCCAAATCATTTCAATTCAATAACGTCGAAAAGGAGGGTGAGATGAGACGAGACGAGGTGACAAAAATAAGTCTCATGGTCAGTCTCGCTTGCATGGCATTCCTGGTGGCATGCGGTGTTGGCGCAGAGTCTCTACAAACAAGTGCAGCTCGTTCTCAAGAGACCGAGAATTCGCAAATCATGGACGGATCGAAAGTCACACTCCAATATGTGGCCTCAATTCGCGGCTCGACCGGGATTGATTACGGCAACATCAGCGAGTTTATCCAGGGCCGCCACGAGATCTTCCCAGCTTTGGAACAACAAGTCATTGGAATGAAACCCGGAGAGGAAAAGAAAGTTGAACTGAGCCCGGAAGAAGGCTTCGGTCCTCATGATGACGGCAAAAAGCTGAATGTCCCCAAAAATTTGTTACCGTTTGGAGCGCAAGCAGGAGATATCTTACGGAACGATCTGGGCGAGCTCGCCACTGTGGCAGAAGTTTCAGACACGACAGCTGTATTGGACTACAACCATCCGCTCGCAGGGAAGCCGCTCCTCGTGAAACTCAAGATTCTCAAAGTCGAGAATCCATGATCGTTCACGTCGCCTAGTCACGGAACCCTCGAGCAACCTTCCTTCAAGCGAAGACGATCACGAGGCATGACTGTGAGGTGTGATGCTCAAACGAATAACCGCAATCACACGAATGCCAGATACCCCGCCAAATGAAATCCGACAAAGGCAGC
>DATEPD010000161.1:0-5353 GCA_035273365.1 Nitrospiraceae bacterium
CTTGATCTTCGGTATCGGTTCCGTTTATCGTGGCTGCACCGAACCTGATAACCCAAATACCAGACAGACAAGTAGACGAGATAGACCAGCAGGCTACGGAAAACTACCTTGACAGGCGAAACTTTCAAGTCCGGCTCAAAAGGAGAACACTTTCGCAGGGTGCTAAAAAAAGCTGTCCAGCAAGGCCGCAACGAGCGAAGAGGCGAGGCGTACGCTTCGGTACGTTGAACCTCTGAGCGAAGCGAGAACGAAGCTGGCGGATTTTTTCAGCACCCTGCTAGAGAGACACAGCGATGCAGCAAGGACGCGAAGTCGACGTCGGGCACTATCGGATCGAGCGGGAACCATTCTATGCGGAGGTTCGCGGTGAGATCGGTTTGTTTACAATCGCGGCGAACAGCAAGATGCCGGTCATGCTCAAAGGGCCAACCGGGTGCGGCAAGACCCGATTCGTCCAGCATATGGCCTACCGGCTTGGTCGCCCCTTGATCACGGTGGCTTGTCATGAGGATCTCACCGCGTCTGATTTAGTGGGGCGGTATTTGCTTAAGGGACAAGAGACGGTCTGGATCGATGGGCCGCTGACACTCGGCGTGAAGCATGGCGCGATCGTCTATTTGGACGAAATCGTCGAGGCGCGTAAGGACACAACGGTCATCATCCATCCACTGAGCGACGATCGCCGCTTTCTGCCGATTGAAAAGAAAGGCCAGATTCTCGAAGCGGCCGAAGACTTCCTCCTCGTGATTTCCTATAATCCCGGGTATCAGACTGTACTGAAAGATTTGAAGCAGAGCACGAAGCAGCGCTTCATGGCGATTGAGTTCGACTATCCGGCGCCTGACATCGAAACGACGGTGGTCGAGCGGGAAGCGGGGATCAGCCGCGATCTTGCTGCCAGTTTGGTGAAACTCGCTGGAAAGGTACGGAACCTCAAGAATCATGGCTTGGAAGAAGGAGTCAGCACCAGATTGCTGATCTATGCCGGGACACTCATTCGACAAGGCGTGGCGACCGATCGAGCCTGCGAAGTCGCGATTGCCCGCCCGATCACCGACGATCCTGATATGCAGCGCAGTATTGTGGAGTTGGTGAAGGCCATTTTCTGATCCCTTGGAGCCTGTCCGGGAGTCTCCCATCGCGGATGAATGGCCTGATGGTGCAGGACACCAAAGCTGGAGCGGTCCTCTCCGTTTACGTCCAACCGAAAGCTTCCACGACAGAATGTGTGGGCATTCACGGCGATGCGTTGAAGATTCGTGTAGCGGCTCCACCAGTCGATGGCGCAGCCAATGATGAATTAATGCGGTTCTTAGCCCGTCGACTATCCATTCCTTCTACGTCGGTACAGATTCATTCCGGTGCAAGCGGACGGCATAAACGTGTCCTCGTCAAAGGGGCGACCGCGGAGTTCGTGAAGGCTCGCTTAAATCTTGGACCGAAGAAAGGATCGGCGAAACCATGAAGGGCAAAGCCCTGTCGATCACCGGCGGATCGCTATTGCTCGCCGCCTGTTCGACGGTGCAACCGGTTCTGTATCCCAATACGCATCTGCAGTCTGTGGGAAAAGAGGTCGCGACACAGGATATCGAGGCCTGTCGACAATTAGCGGAAGAAGCAGGGGCGAAGGAAGGCAGCGGGAAGGCCGGTAGTGTCGCGACCAGCACCGCGGTAGGAGCCGGAGCCGGCGCCGCTGCTGGGGCAGTCGGTGGAGCCATCACAGGCGCAGTAGGCCGCGGTTCCATGATCGGAGCCGCGACCGGGGCGGTATGGGGGTTACTTATGGGGCTGTTTCGCGCGTCCGGATCGTCTCAACCGAATCAGGCCTATTCGAATTTCGTGAATCGATGTCTGCAAGAAAAGGGATATGAGGTGACGGGGTGGCAGTAGGGGAGATGGGGACGGATGAGTGGTGCTCTGTGCTCGCGGAACGCGCGGCCTCAGAAGGCCCTCGTTCGACGCGCGCACTTGAGCATCCACCTACCAGTCCCCTCAGAAAAGAAAGAGAGGGGGAGTGAAAAAGAGGTCGTTGTGGGTGCACGTCATAATTGCAAATGTTGCTTGTGGACTTGTCGCCTGTGCGGGGCCGGAGCCGATGTTGCGATCGAATGCGAAGCTTTTGTTGCAAGGGCGGGAGGCCGCGAAATTTGACGTCGCTCTATGTCAACAGAAGGTCGAAGCGACCGGGTTGAAGCCGGGCACCGGTGGTCGAAGCAGCAACGTGGCTGCTGGGGCTGGATTGGGTCTGATTGGTGGCGCTGCGGTAGGGGCGTCGAGTGGGCTCATTGGTGGAGTGCCGGGTGTGACGATTGGGGCAGCAGTCGGAGGCGCGCTTGGAGTCATCATTGGTTCGGTTGGCGGCGCCTACAGACCGCTTGAGCCTGATCCACCCTATGCCGATGCAGTGGTGCGATGTTTGATTGAAAAGGGATATGATGTGAGTGGCTGGCAGTGAAGGGAATAGATGGGATGGAGGGGGGACCTCCTTGCTCGCGGAACGCGCGGCCTCAGAAGGATGGGAAGGGAGTCGCCGGACCATCCTTCTTGCTCGCAGAACGCGCACGATAAGACTGTGCTCGTCCGATGCGCGCAGTGAAGGACAGTCCGGCGACTCCCTAAGGATATGAAGAGAGAAGTGTGAGACAGGAGAAACAGCGTTGGCGGGTGATTGAGAAGAGAGATTTCTTCAGGGCCCTGTGAGGATCGAAGAGGCTCAGCACAGGCTGGCTTTGCAGTCGGTCACTACGAGATTTGTGAGTTTTTCGCTCGCGTCGAGTTCGATGGTCAGCCAGGCCAGGCCTGTTAGTTGTTCTTCTTTGTGGGCTCCCGATCCTTCTTCGATCAGGCTGACGATGTAATAGCGCCCGGCGGGGATCTTGGTGAACCAGAAATGTCCGGTGGGGTTTGCTCTGGTTGTGCGGAGATAGGGAGTCAGGCGTTTTTCTATCTGGAGCCGGTTCAGCGCCTCCTGCGGGCAGTCGGTCGGAGTATGCGGCGCTGTTGTGACGCTTTCAGGAGAGGCAGGGGTGTCTGTTAGTGAACAGGATGTGGTTCTGACGTTGTGATCGAACCAATAACGTGTATAGGGAGTGATGGGGATGAGATGGACTGGAGCGCCGGCTTGCGTAATGGCTCTCCCGGATGACGATGCAAGAAATGCCTGTCCGGCTAGGGTGCTTCGTCCCTTTTGTTTGTAGGCGAATAAGTCTCTCTCGTTAAAGATTGGCGGTTGTGCTGACTTGGTGGGATTCACAATGCTAGGCTCGGTGGCCTGCACCTTGTTGGACAAGAGGATTCCAAACATGAGTAGGGTGACCGCGGTGTATAAAAAACGATTGCGCAATAGCATGGGTGCTACGAAGCAGGTGAGGACGATCCAGGTGGCGGCGTGCCGTCAACGTCTGTCGGTGCAGCAGGGGCTTTGTGTTTCAGGGCTCGCCCTTTGTCGGGAGTCGGGTCGGTGACGATGCCATAGACCTCACGTCCTTCGTGGCCTTCCGGGAGATATTCCGTAATCGGCAGGCCGTCTTCCCGTACAAACAGGAGGCAGTGACAGTACTTGTAGATCTGCATTTCGTCGCAGGCGCACATCCAGCGGCGGAGCTTGGCTTCTGCTTGTTTATCCTTGTAGAAGTTGCAGGGGCAGAGGGGCTTGCCCAGCTCGTCCATGTGCATGGCAAGACCTTTGACCACAGCTTCGGTAACTGCGGGAGTGGGATGCATGTTCGTTCCGCTCTTCTCAGCAAATCCCTTTACATACTTCCACATTTTGTCGAGATGCTGTTGACTGGGCTCAGCCATTCCTTCTCCCTCTCTGTTGGGGGCACAAGACGAAAGGCGAGTGGAGTAGCGTGGTGATGTTGAATACCCTATCCCAACCGTTCCACTCTCACCGACCGTAGTTTACAAGCGCTCGGGCGTCCTTTACAATCCAACACTTCGTGCAAATTTCAGAGGATTGGATCAGACAGACATGTCGGATACCTATAAGAGATTGATCGCCAAACTGACGGAGGACCTTGGGCCGGCGACGGCCCAACACCTGGTCTCTCGTCTCTCCGAGGCGAATGCAAAGCCGGATCAGATGGAACGCCTCTTGCTTTTGCTCGAGGAACTACAAGAAATGTCACCCAAAGTTGCTCGTGCTGCGATCGAATCGTTCTCTGATTTGCAACAGCGGGATCGGCTCAGCGATGCAGTGGCTTGGCTGGATCTGGGGATTGCATTAGCCGAATCGTCCGGTGCGATCGGGTTGAAGTTTTTCAAGGAAAGCCCGCTGGTTCTGGGTGTGATCGAGCAGGCGTCGGTTCGGTCGTTGGTGCTGAAAACCGCTCTGGACCTGGCCGAGCAGGATGCGAACGTCGCGTTGGAGTTTCTCCGCGTGTCACCGGGACTGGTGACGGTTGTCTCACCGGAGCAACTGGGACCCTGGCTAGAGATCGGGTTCGAGCTGACACAAGTCGATTTTGTCGTGGCAATGGAGTACATCCGCCAAATTCCCGCGGTCGCCCGTGTGTTACGGGTTCAGGATGCCAGAGCCTGGGCGACCTTCGGCCTGAAACTTATTTCTCAGAATAGTTTCGGCACAACGGACTATTTCGGGACCATTGAATTCCTCCGGAGCAGCCCGCTCATCCTCGGCGATTTCGAAGACCAGTCGGTGAGGGCCAAGGTCGTGGCGGTCGGTTCTCTGCTGGCTGAGCGCGATTCTGCATCTGGCATCGCCTGGTTGTCGGAATCGCCGCGTCTTCTGCGCCTGGTGCCGAATGAGGGATGGCGCTTGAAAGTATTGCAGTACGGGACATTGGTGGCAGAGCGTGACGCGGAAACGGCGTTGGCGTACTTGCGGCGCGTGCCGGAACTCGTAAACATGATCGGCGACTCTGCCGAAGCTACGGCTCGTTTCACGGCTTGGTTCACCGCTGGGATGGAAGTTCTGGCGTACAGTGTGGAAGGAGCCAGGGCCTATTTTGCCATGGAGTCGCAGAAGGCGCTGTTGTCGGTGGAGGCGGCCTTAAGCGGTGTGCCGCTTCGGCACGTGACGCGTACCGTAAAGCTTTTCGTGCAAGGGCTCTGTGGAAAGGATCTGACGATTCAGGCGCTCCCCGATTCGCTGAGCCAGGAAACGTCTGCAAGGGCCATGGTGAGTCACGACGAGCGCACAATCTCGCTGCCGGCCCTCCTCCGTCGTTATCCCACTGCCGAGGAGAACACGCGATTGTATCTGGTGATGGCCGCCCACGAAGCGGGACATGTGGAGTTTGGGACGTACCGGCTGACCCTTGATTCATGCGCGGACTTGGTTATAGCTCTGCGCCAGAGATATGGTCTGGTGAAACAGGCTGCACCGGAC
>DATEPD010000162.1:0-4853 GCA_035273365.1 Nitrospiraceae bacterium
CAAGGGTGTGTTCCATGCCAAGGATGTCGTCTATCACTTTAATCGGCTCCCTGGATTCGGCGATCGCCCCTTTGAGATGGGCAAGCACGTCGCCATCATTGGAGCCGGCGACGTAATGGTCGACATCTCACACTGGCTAGTTCGCTACAAGAAAGTGGAGCGGGTCACCGCGATCGTGCGACGCGGACCTGCCGAGCGAAAGTACAATCCAAAAGAAATTCGCGCGGTATGTGCCAACATGGATATGGATGGGATCGCTAAAGAGGTGGCTCGTATTAAAGATCGCCTTGCCGCGGTCGGCCAGAATGCAGACGAGGTATTCACCAGCCTGACAGGTGAGTTTACAAAATGCGAATCGACCGGCAGCAACACGAAAATGGGGTTCAAGTTTTTAGCTTCTCCGAAGCGCATCCTGGTGGACGGAAACAATCGTGTGCGCGGGCTGGAGATGGAAGACAACAAGCTGGAGGCGAAAGGCGACGATACGGTTGCCGTCGGATTGAAACAGTATTATGAGTTCCCCTGCGACTCCGTGATCTTTGCCGTCGGTGACAAAGTCGACGAAACCGTAGGGCTGCCATACAAAAGCGGCATGTTCGTCACGAATCCCAATAAGACCGGCAACGATCCGGACGATGCCCTCTTCCAAGCCTATGACGAAACGACAGGCAAGATTCTCGACGGCGTGTTTCTCGCCGGATGGGCAAGGAAAGCGAGCGAAGGCTTAGTCGGCATCGCCAAGCGGGACGGGGATTGGTGCGCGGAAGTGGTGAACCGATATTTGGCGACCAAGCCGGCAAGCAATCATGGAAAGATCGTCCTCGACAAGTTGAAGACAATCCTGAGTGATCGGAAAAGCCATCCGGTGGACGTGAAGGATCTCCGAGCGCTCGAGACTTCGGAGAAGGCTCATAAAAACGCGACCGATTGTATTGGAGAATTCAAATACGCCAGCAACCAGGAAATGATCGGATTGATCGAGCATGGGAAGGCATAACAGGCAAACCGTTCGTTTCTAACCATCCCCCCATTTAAGTTTTTCTCTCAGCACATCGTAGTAATTGCTCTCCGGAAACCGGATTAATCGGGTCCGCTGCTCCGATGTCTGAATGACGACTGTGTCTCCCTGCGCAATCGCCACTCCCACCTGTCCGTCAAGCGTTGCCATAGCGCCGTCATCTTTACTGGTCAGTGTCACTTCAATCTCCGCATTGCCCGGTACGATCAATGGCCGATGCGTCAGCGTATGAGGGCAAATCGGAGTCAGAATCAATGACTGGACTGCGGGATCAATAATGGGACCTCCGGCTGAAAGAGAGTAGGCCGTCGATCCCGTTGGGCTGCTGATGATTAACCCGTCGCCACGCATGTTGGTCACAAACCGGCTTTGAATCGAAATCCTCAGTTCGATCATGTGGGCGAGCGTGCCCTTGTTGACCACGACATCGTTCAAGACCACCCCTTGTGCGACCGTTTCTCCTGGCCGGTGAATATGTGTCCGTAGCATGAGCCTCTCATCGAGAACAAAGTCATTCGCAAATACTCGTTCGAGTGAGGGATAGAGGCTCTCAAGCCGGACCTCAGTCAAAAACCCCAGTCCGCCCATATTGACTCCGAGGATGGGAATGCCTCGTTCCCCAGCTTGTCGCGCTGCATTGAGCATGGTCCCATCGCCGCCCAAGACCAGAAGTACATCTGCTTGACGTGCCAACGAAACTTCCTGATAGGCCGCCTGTTCACCGAGGAGAATTGCCGACGTCTTGTCCAAAACTACATCGATGCTTCGAGCCCGAAGCCAGCTGACCACGTCTTGCAAGGTGCCTTTCGCCTCAGGAAACTTAGGCTTGGTCAGAATTCCAACACTTTTATTTTTCATAGGTACGGCCCTGTCGTGGTATGATGAAGATCTGGGTGGAAGAGCACGCGATTTTATCGGGAGGGTTCTTTTGAAGTCAACGAATCAAAATGCACGAGGATTTTTTATATCCTTCTATGTTGTCCGTCCAAATTGTTGGTGTGTGCAATTATCTCGCAGCCTTGACACTTAAAATCCTTCTAGTTAGAATTAGGCAGATTTTTGATAGGTTTGTGCACCTGGACCCGGTTATAAGCTCCCTATAAGAAGGAGGCAGGATGTTCGAGCGATTCACGGATAAGGGTCGGAAGATCATCATCCTGGCGCGAGAAGAGGCTGAGCGTCATCAAAACGACTATCTCGGAACCGAGCATCTCGTCCTGGCCATCCTCCGTGAATCAGACGGAATAGCCTTGATGATCCTCAAAAAGATGGGGCTCTCGACCGAACAAATCCGATTGGAAATTGAACGGAATCTGCCTGGTGGGGGGACCACCATGACTTTTGGGGAGATTCCCTTCAGCCCTCGGGTCAAGAAGGTCATCGAATACGGGGTTGAAGAGGCCCGTCTCCTTGGACACAATCATATCGGCAGCGAACACCTCTTATTGGGTCTACTCCGTGAAGAGGAGGGGATTGGCGGGAAGATCCTCCGAAGCTTAGGCGCCAATCTTCTGACCGCCCGGCAGTTAACCGTGACATTCCTGCGTAAATCTGCCCCTCGCGAGCGCGACCGGAAGAGTAACACTCCGGCACTCGATGAATTCGGCCGTGACCTGACACAGCTTGCCCAAGCAGGACAGTTGGATCCCGTCATCGGGCGAGCCGACGAAATCGAGCGGGTACTTCAGATCCTGAGTCGCCGTTCAAAAAACAATCCTGTACTGATAGGAGAAGCCGGCGTCGGCAAGACAGCCATCGTGGAAGGTCTGGCCCAACGCATCATCCAGTCCGAAGTGCCGGATAACCTTCTCTCACGACGCGTCATCGCACTCGACCTCGGTTCATTGGTTGCAGGAACGAAATATCGCGGCCAATTCGAGGAACGGCTCAAGGTCGTGATGAAGGAAATCGTCCAGGCAGGAAACATCATCATCTTCATCGATGAACTCCATACCTTGGTGGGAGCAGGTGCGGCAGAAGGATCGATTGATGCCTCCAACATGCTCAAGCCCGCACTCTCGCGCGGAGAGATTCAATGTATAGGGGCAACCACGCTCGATGAGTATCGAAAGCATATTGAGAAAGACGGAGCGCTGAAGCGACGGTTCCAACCGATTCACGTCCAGCCCCCGAGCAATGATGAAACCGTGCTGATTATTCAAGGGCTGCGCGATCGGTATGAAGAACATCATGGCGTCGAGATTTCCGAAGAGGCGATCCTCGAAGCAGTCAAGCTGTCCGACCGATATATTAGCGACCGGTTTCTCCCCGACAAGGCGATTGATTTGATTGATGAGACAGGATCACGGGCAAAGCTGCAGACCTATGCGCTGCCCACGGACCTGAAAGCGATGGAGCAAGAGTTAAAGAAGGTCTCGCGAGAGAAAGAATTGGCCATTTCGATGCAGAACTTCGAGGAAGCGGTTCGTCATCGCGAGGAAGAAGAACGGCTGCGCAAACTCCTCGATGAATCCAAGCGCGAGTGGAAAAAGAATCAGGAAAAGAACAAGCCGACGATTGGAAAAGAAGACGTGGCCTATGTTGTCTCCAAGATGACGGGCATTCCACTCTTCAAACTCGAAGAAGAAGAATCGAACAAACTGCTTCGCATGGAGGAATTCCTCCATAAACGCGTAGTCGGACAAAACGAAGCGATCTCCGCCGTGGCCCGGGCCATTCGACGGTCACGCGCCGGACTTAAGGACGCGCGAAAGCCTATCGGGTCCTTTATCTTCCTGGGACCGACTGGGGTCGGGAAAACCGAGTTGGCAAGAACGTTAGCGGAGTTCCTCTTCAATAGCGAAGACGCACTCATTCGGATCGACATGTCCGAATATCAGGAAAAGTTCACCAGTTCTCGACTTTTTGGAGCCCCTCCGGGATACGTCGGATATGAAGAAGGCGGTCAATTGACTGAACGGGTTCGGCGTCGCCCTTACTCAGTGGTCTTATTCGACGAAATCGAAAAGGCGCATCCTGACGTGTTCAATATCCTGCTACAAGTATTGGACGACGGAGTCCTAACCGATAGCCTCGGCCGCAAAGTCGATTTCAAGAATTGCGTCATCATCATGACTTCCAACATCGGGACCAAGATGATCCAGAAGGGGGTCTCTCTCGGATTCCAGAGCACGGAAGGCGATCAGGAGCGACATAAGAAGGAAGAAGTGTTGGGAGAATTACGTCGCTCGTTCAGCCCGGAGTTTTTGAACCGGATAGACGAGATCGTGGTCTTCCATCAATTGGACAAGACACATCTCTACAGTATTCTCGAGATCCTCTTGGGCGAACTCAACCTTCGTCTGCTTGATAAGGGGGTGGAGATCGAAGTTGAGGACGACGTCAAGCAATGGTTGATCAAAGAAGGTTACGAACCACTTTACGGAGCCAGACCGATGCGCAGGACGATTCAGCGCGCGATCGGAGATCCGCTCTCCGAAGAGATGATCAGGGGACGATTCAAGGAAAGCCGAAAAATCCGCGTGGTGCTGCGTGACGGTGCCCCGGTATTTATCGAGCAGGAGGCAATGGCTGGCGTATAGTCTCCTAGCCCTGTACCTTCGCGACGCCATCGCATAGAGTACGATACGGCCCTTGTGGCGCCAACGGCCACAAGGGCTGTGTTATTTGGCCTTTCGACATTGCACGTAGGTTGTCGGCCACTCGGAGTGATCGGCAGAGATTTCAAGATGACAACTGTTGAGCGATCTACCTCCGCCTGGTTGCCTGGGCCTATCCTTGGTATCGAAACATCCTGTGATGAAACAGCCGCAGCGGTACTTTCCGAAGACGGCACCGTCCTTTCGAATATTATTACATCGCAGCATGCCGTTCA
>DATEPD010000163.1:0-3774 GCA_035273365.1 Nitrospiraceae bacterium
GTACGATCTTCCCCAGTTTATCAGTGCATGTGACACGTCCGCTCGTTGAGCGATGACGATCTTGCAATGGAGAAGCGAGCCGAACGGTGCCTTCCTGCTTGCAGGACGCGCACGAGAAACGGAAGGGATGGAGCCTGATGATCTTCTGTGCTCGCGCAACGCGCGGCCTCAGAAGGATGGGATGGGTAGCCTGGTCGTCCTCCTGCTCGCGGAACGCGCACGATAGGAATGTGCTCGTTCGACGCGCGCAATCGAGGATCGACCAGGCCACCCTTGAGAAAAAATAGATCTAGCCCCGCTATTTAACCGAAAACGAATAGATCGATACAGTGCCAACCGTATGAGACAGAAGGCTACAGCATTCGACAAGCCCTTTGATGTGCGAGAAGTTCCTTCCTATGGGGTCATGAAAGCCGCGCATTATCTGCGCATTCCGCGCACGACCATCCGGGATTGGGTTTCGGGTCGGCACTATCGCAGTAACACCGGCATGCGTTTCTCTAGGCTAATCATCCATGTGCCCGATCCAGCCCTGAAATCACTCTCGTTCATGAACCTTGTGGAAATCCATGTTCTGGATGCCATTCGCCGCAAGCATGATATCCCGCTGGAGAAAGTCAAGACTGCAGTGACCTACCTCACGAAACAATTTCCTTCACGGCACCCTTTGGCCGATCAGGAATTCGTTACGGATGGACTCAATCTCTTCATCAAGAAATTCAGCCAGCTGATCAACATTTCCCAGGCAGGACAATTAGCCATCCATGAGGTGCTCCAGGCGCACCTCCACCGGATCGAGCGAGATCTGAAGGGCATCCCTGTCAGGCTTTACCCCTTCACACGAAAACGCGATCTTCAAGAAGAACCCAAGGCCGTCGTCATCGACCCACAAGTGTCCTTCGGCAGGCCTGTGTTAGCAGGCACCGGAATTCCCACGGCCGTCATCGCAGAACGCTACAAGGCCGGCGAATCAGTGGACGACTTGGCAGATGATTATGGACGGCGGCGGCTCGAAATCGAAGAAGCCATCAGGTGCGAACTCTCCGTCGAAGCCGCCTGAAGCGCCCGTCTTCTTCCTCGATCGTTCTCTTGGGAAGAAGCGCGTGGCTACAGCGCTCCGTCAGGCCGGTGCAACTCTTCACATCCACGACGACCATTTCCCTCCCGATGCCAAGGACGAAGACTGGCTGACTGAAGCCGGGCAACGCAGATGGATTGTCCTGACCTAAGACCATCGAATCCGGTATCGGCACGTCGAACGGCTGGCACTTATGAGGGCGGGCGTGGCGGCGTTTATCTTGACCTCAGGAGATCTGCAAGGAGAGGAAATGGCGCAGATCTTCGTGAAGGCACTTCCCAAAATCAAACGGTTTCTGCAGAAGCACTCGAAACCGTTCATTGCCAAGATTGCGAAGGACGGCTCGGTGTCGCTGCTGTTTCAATAAGTCCATATCCTCTTCAGCGAGCGAATCCAAGTTTTTCACGTCACGGGCGGAAGGTGTGCCCGGGATTGATTTCAGGGAGCGGCGAAACGGAAGCACACCTTCACGGGATATTCATAAAGGCTGTTTCCCTCGTTTGAGGTTTGCCTGGTTCATCTGGTATTTCTGGGTTACCTGGTTTATTTGGTTGGCCCAAATTGACCAAATGGACCAGATGAACCAGAGCAACCAACCGGTTCTCACGCGAGCCGATTTGACTGATCAAGTGAGGGGATGATCATGAAAGGGTCGGACCTACTGCTGCGTTGTCTGGAAAATGAGGGGGTGCAGTGGATCTTTGGCGTACCCGGAGAGGAGACACTGGATGTTTTGAACTCGCTGGTGGATTCGAAGATCCGGTTCATTGCTGCACGGCATGAGCAAGGCGCGGCCTTCATGGCCGATGTCCATGGGCGGCTGACCGGAAAGGCCGGAGTCTGTCTCTCCACCTTGGGGCCTGGTGCGACCAACTTGCTCACCGGCGTGGCAGACGCGTATCTGGATCGCGCGCCGCTGGTTGCCATCACGGGACAAGCCTCGCTGGACCGGATGCACAAAGAGTCGCATCAGTTCATCGACGTCTTGTCCATGTTCAAACCGGTGACGAAATGGAATGCCGAGATCTTTCATCCCCGGATCATGGCGGAGACGGTGCGCAAAGCGTTCAAGGTCGCGCAAACCGAAAAGCCCGGATCGACGCATTTGGAGTTGCCCGAGGACGTCGCGGCGGAACCGGTGAATGATGGTGAAGTAGATGGGCCGTTGCGCGTGCAGGCGCCGTTTTTGACGGAACCGCTGGCTCGTCAAGTAAGCCGGGCTGTCGAAGTGTTGGCTCAGGCACGTCGACCGATCCTCTTGGTCGGGAACGGGGTGATCCGGGGACAGGCGCATGAGGCAGTTCGGCGGTTCGCCCGGCAGGTAAACGTGCCGGTAGTCCACACGTTCATGAGTAAGGGTGTCGTTCCCGACAGCGATCCATTGTCTTGTTATACGATTGGATTGCAAATGCGGGATCATCCGGCTGTGGTAATCGAGCAGAGCGATGCCGTTGTGGCGGTCGGTTACGATTTTGTGGAGTATGCCCCCTGCTTGTGGAACCCGAACCGCGACAAGCATATCGTGCATGTGGATGTGTCGCCGGCTGAAGTGGATGCGCACTATATTATCGATGTCGGCGTCTTGGGGGATATCACCTTGTCCCTCGATCAGATCGGCGATCAGCTTGCTTCGTTCGATCTCGTGTGGGCTGAAGAGAGCCGCCGGCGCATCCAGAACGCATACGAAAAGGAGTGGGCCCAACCGTCTGGGTGGCCTCTGCGGCCTCAGCACGTCATTCGCGATCTGCGACAGGCGTTGGGATCGGACGATCTGGTCATCTGCGACGTGGGAGCGCATAAGCTATGGATGGCCCGGATGTTTCCCTGCGAGGTGCCGAACACCTGCATCATTTCGAATGGATTCGCGTCGATGGGCATGGCGCTTCCCGGGGCCGTTTCGGCCAAGCTCCTGTTTCCCGCACGGCCTGTCGTGGCTGTGACAGGAGACGGCGGGTTTTTGATGAATATTCAGGAACTGGAGACTGCCGTGCGGCTGGACCTTCCACTCGTTGTACTGATCTGGCGGGACAATGGCTACGGGGTTATCCGTTGGAAGCAGCAGATGAAGTTCGGAAGGACCTCCGGTGTTGAATTTAGTAACCCGGATTTCGTCGCCCTGGCGCAAAGTTTTGGAGCGGTCGGCTACCGTGTCGAGGGACCGTCAGAATTGGGACCGGTACTGAAGGCTGCGCTCTCATGCGGAAAGCCGGCCGTAGTCGATTGTCCGGTGGATTACAGCGAGAATCTTCGTCTTTCGGAACAGCTCAAATTGCTCGGAAACAAATAAAAAAGCTTATTCGGGGATGAAAAGAGGTACGACAGATTGAAGTCCGCAGAAAGGTCTCGTATGTTGTGAGGAAAAAATATTTTGGTGCGCGGGAGTTTCGAGGGTCCGCACGTATTGCATAACAGCAGTGTACTGTCGCATGATGGTCAAAAAACTGCCTTCTTCGTACGCTACTCTCAGTAAGGGCGATCGACTGATCGGAGAATCGGATAACTAGGGAGGATCTATGAATCGTATACTTGTAGGAACCGCAATTGTGGTGTCGGCACTCGTGCCGCTTGCCGGCTGCTCGTCTTACTATAAGGGCAAGCTCGAGAAGGCTGTGCATGCGAAAGCGGTCATCGCCGGACCTGGCATAACGGGAGAAGCGCATTTATATGAAGAATATGAAGGGCGTGTCAGGATCAAG
>DATEPD010000164.1:0-4132 GCA_035273365.1 Nitrospiraceae bacterium
TATCGAACAATGGGATATAGTCTACCGTAAAATCTTGCTTTGCTTGTCCGGGAGAGCCTAATACGACAGTGCACCAGAGGAATGACTTATCACGCTCGGAAGAGCGTTCGCCCGGCTCGAAGCGCACGCCGGGATTGAGGACAGCCCCCAGGCCTCATGAAGATGTTGCGGTGACTTCCCATGAGCGAAAGGGACAAGGAGCATTCGGTAATTCTTACAGTGTGCCGTGCAAAGGCGCTGTTCTTCAGTGGGTGAAATTCCCACCCGGCGACTGGTCGCTCCAGCCGGTAGCAATCGAAGCGGGGAAAGAAGGCAACGACTTTCGCTGAAGCACTTCGATGTAACGGGTCACCTTGGGTGACTCCGCGAGCACGTAGGCCGTAACGTGAGTGAACGCTGAGCAGGCCTCGAAAAGCCGAATGCAGGAGCCGATCCGCCTGTAAGATGGAGAAGGCTGATATCGTTGGATGAGACGAGCGACACCATCCAGCGATCCTGCCGGGGTAGTGGCGACAGCATGCGTGTACAAGGAGAGCCGGCGCAACACGGGAAGCCCCATACGGCGGGTTGGCGTGAGGCCCAACTGGACGCCCGTGAGGGACAGGCCAGGCGGTATGGGGTGGCGGAGAGGCCCGTAGTAGTGAGGAAACCGGGTAATGCCGGGGGAGCAAAGGGGCCTTAGTTCAAAGCCAACGTCACAAGTGGTCAAAGCCAGGAGATTGGCTGTGGGCCTAGCAACTCCAGAAACGGTTGGGAAACTACAGACGACGTTACATGCCAAAGCGAAGAACTTGCCTGACTATCGCTTCTATACGCTTTACGACAAGGTGTATCGCTCGGATGTACTGACGTTCGCGTATCAGTTGTGCCTCGCCAACGGTGGGGCACCGGGCGTAGACGGGCAGACATTCGAGGACATTAAGGCATATGGCGTGAGGCGATGGTTGGACGAACTGGCGACAGAGCTTAGGGAGAAGACTTATCGGCCTGAAGCGGTGCGGCGGGTGATGATCCCGAAGCCCGGCCAGAAAGGCCGATATCGACCGCTTGGAATTCCGACGATTAAAGATCGGGTGGTCGAAACGGCTGCGTTGCTGGCCTTGGAGCCGATCTTCGAGGCCGACTTGCAGCCTGAACAATATGCCTACCGCCCCAAACGCAGTGCCTTGGATGCGGTTGAGCATGTTTATTCCCTGCTTGATCGTGGCTATCGAGAAGTGATTGATGCGGATCTCAGCGGCTACTTCGATACGATTCCCCACCACGAGTTAATGAAATCGGTATCGCGCCGCATCAGCGACGGCCAGATGTTGAGGCTGATCAAAATGTGGCTTGAGGCACCGGTGGAAGAGCACGACGAGGGGGGGAAGCGACGTCGAACAACCCGCAACAAAGATACGGGACGCGGAAGCCCTCAAGGCTCTCCGATCTCACCGTTGCTGGCCAATCTCTATATGCGACGATTCATCCTGGGATGGAAAGTTCTCGGCCACGACAAGCGTCTTCGAGCTCACATCGTCAATTTTGCCGATGATTTTGTGATTTGCTGCCACAGCAACGCCGAAGAGGCGATGGCGGAAATGCGAACGATGATGGGCAAACTGAAATTGACGGTGAATGAGGAGAAGACGACGATCTGCCGGATACCGGAGGAGCGGTTCGACTTCCTGGGTTACACCTTCGGTCGGTACTATTCCTATCGAACGGGCCATCCCTACATCACGATGAGTCCGTCGAAGGAAAAGAGTCGGCGACTTTGTCGTGAAATCAGCCGTCTGACTGGCCGAGAGTGGGGCTGGCTGGATGAAAAGGCTCAGGTGGCTCGGCTCAACCGACTGATGGTTGGCTGGAGCAACTACTTCAGCCTGGGTCGCATCCGGCGAGCCTATTGCAATGTGGATCACCATGCTGTGAAACGGCTTCGTCAGTGGTTGTGTCGTAAGCACAAAGTGAGAGGCCAACGGGGATCATCACGCTTCTCTGACAATTACCTCCACGAGCAACTCGGATTGGTCAACATCCGAATGCTGAGGCGCAACCGTTCGTGGGCGAAAGCATGATGCTTTGTCCGAAAGCCGGATGCGGGAAATCTGCACGTCCGGTTTGATGAGGGGGTACTGGAAACGGGGCATGGGTGAGATACTGTGGCACCGCCGGGAAACCAGGCGGGCAACCGAGAAAACAAACGTCGTCCTAAACCACCGCGCCAGTGCTCTACTCTACGTCCAAAGGGAAGCTCTCCATAATAGGGAAAACTTATCCATCCCCCGGCCTTGATCATGGCATCGGCCACCCTGAGTGGACCGCCTGATCGTGCAAAACGGCCCAAGTATTCGACTAATAAGGTCTTTGATAAATTGGGCATTTATTCAAACTTACCGAAAGCGGCCGATACCATGATCGAGGCCCATCCCCCTATTAGAAAGGGCTCCCTATGGGACAAGCTGAGGTTATCTCGTTAGATGAGGTGCGTGCAAGCAAACCATGGGCCTCCCTGCGCCAGCAGCTCCATGACGCCTTTGATTTGTGGCTTGATGACTTACAAGCTCAGCTGCCCAAGCCCGAGATCACGCTGGCTCAGATCACAGAGACGGTGTGGGCCTTGCGCCAAGACCTCACTGGCACTCTGACCGAGACCATCGTCGAGCATGCGCACCGTTTCGAGTACACCCGCAAGCAGATCGTCTGTGAGACCTGCCAGCGCATGTTGACGACGCGACCGGTGGTGTCCCGTACCGTTGCCACCATGGTCGGCAGCCTCCGGCTTGAGCGTCCCTACTTTTACTGTCGGGTGTGCCACGAGGGTATCTACCCACTCGATGAGGTGTTGGGCTTAACGCCGGGTCGCCACCAACTCGATGTGCAACAGGCGGCGGCCAAGTTGGTCATTGAGACTTCCTATGAGGAGGCCCAAGTCCTTTTTCACGATCTCACTGGCATCGACCTCGGCAGTGAACGCATGCACACCTTGACGAATCAAGCGGCCGAGGACCTCAGCGTATTGGATATCGCGCCGTCGCGTGAGCAGATCGAAGCGCGCATCGCTGAAGTGGCAGCAGGTAAATGGCGCCGACCGGTGGTGGTTCTCGGCATTGACGGTGCCTACGCGCCGACTCGTCCCGAAAGTGCTCGAGGCCGTCGCCCAGGGCAGAGACGCCAGCGGGCCAGGCGACCCACGTGGAAGGGGCAGTGGCGCGAGGTCAAGGGCTTTCGGTTTTATCTCATGGATGGCGAGCGCATGGTGCATCTGCTGAGCTGGCACCAGGTCCAGAATGAGGCCGAGCTCGGTGAGGCCCTCAAGCAAGTCAAAGAGGCGGGGCTGATTCCCGAAGATCGCGTGCGACTTTGTGTGGTCTGCGATGGCGCCTCTTGGATATGGGAGCATGTCCAGTCGCTCTTTGGCAGTGCCCGTCAAGTATTGGATTACTACCATTGTGCCGACTATCTACACCGCATGGCCAAGGCGCAGTACGGTGATTCACAACAAGCTCAGCAGTGGGTTGAAGCGACGCTGACGCGGTTGTATCTGGGCAAGATCAACGCCGTGCTCGGGGGGCTCAAACGCATGCGGGCCACTTCAGAGGACGCGCAACAAGCCATATCAAATGGCTGGGCATTTCTGCACAAACATCGGGGTCGAACCCACTACCTTCAGCTTCGTCGAGGGGGCTATCCGTTGGGCAGCGGTGGGATTGAATCGGCCAACAAGTTCATTTGCCATACGCGACTCAAGCGTTCGGGGGCGTGGTGGTACGAGAGCAACTGCAACCAGATGTTAGCCCTACGTTGTGCCAAGTATAACGGCACTTTGGATCAGGTATTTGTGCGTCGTCAAGAACGATTACGGACAGCGTAAGAATGACCGAATGCTCCCCTGCCTATCATCTTATTCAACCAAAATCGGCTATCTTCAACGCGAGTTCAAACTCGCTCTCGATACTCTGAAAGAAATACCGGATGACCTGATTCACACGATTCCTGTGCGGTTAGAATCATGTACTGTTCCCGCACAGTTTGAAGACCTTCAATGGGTAAATCTCTTTGAGACGAATGGCTTTGATAGGTTACTTCAAACCATCCATTACGGCCTTGTACAACGCGGTGAGCCGGTACCGATACCGCTAGAAAGCCC
>DATEPD010000165.1:0-6622 GCA_035273365.1 Nitrospiraceae bacterium
AAGTAGGACCGCACGCGTTGAGATAACACTGCGGCCTTCCCGATGTAGAGTAACTCTCCCTGCTTGTCTCGAAACAGATAGACCCCCGGCTGGTCTGGTAGGTGGTCAAGTTTCGATTGGAATTCGGTAGAACGGTGCATACGCTGTCAGCCTCAGCACACCTGCATAAGCCACTCCACATTCTACGGTCTGAAAGGTGAACGGGCAACCTGAGGCCAGGAATGCAAGGCTGATCACTGCGACTGATGGTTCACTCAGCGCAGGCCGCGCACAAAGGAGGGACTCAGGCTACCACGCGCAACTTCCTCGACGGGACCCTTCATCGTGAGACTGAAATCCTCGGCGACCTCGACATTGAGCTGACCGCCCGGCATCTTTACCGCAACAGGACTTTTTACCAACTCGAGTCGGACAGCCGCTACCGCAGCAGCGCAGGAGGAGGAACCGGAGGCCTGGGTTTCGCCGGCCCCACGTTCCCAGATCAGAATAGAGAGTTCTTTGGGGCCTGTCGGTACGGCAAGTTGAACGTTCGTTCGCTTCGGGAAGAAAGTATGGTTTTCTAATGCCGGCCCCAGTTTCAAGAGATCCTCTCTCGACCAGGACTGGCCGACCGGTTTGAAGACGACACAGTGGGGATTCCCCACACTCACGCCGGTGAAGGTGAGGGATCGGCCGGCTGCATCGATAGGTTGTTCGATCAGTTCGTTGATCATGAGGGTGCAGGGGAGGGCCCCTGGCTGGAACGTGGCCCGCCCCATTTCTACGGTGACGGTGCTTGCATCTCCATGCCGGTCCACATGCAGCGCAATGGTCACCAGCCCGCCTTTGGTCTCGACGGTGAAATGCTTTGTTTTCGTCTTGCCGGTGGCGTGAAGATAGCGGGCAAAGATGCGTAGGCCGTTACCGGATTTTTCAGCCTCGCTCCCGTCAGGGTTGAAGATCCTCAGGCCAAAGTCTGCGTGCTTTGACGGAACCAGCGCCAGGATTCCATCACCACCGAGGCCCCAGTTGCGATCACAGATCGCTTTGATCCGTGATGGGGTGAGCGAGAACGACAGGTCTTTAGGGTCCATCACCACATAGTCATTACCCAAACCATGCCCACGGAAGAACCCATTCTTCATGATCGGTCTCCTCTGGTATCTCGGCGCTCGTAAAGCGTTAAACGGGAAATGACCATACGTGGGCTGATGCGGATTCGTCAATGGGTGAAGAGTGGCAGCGCGGGCTTTGCCCGAGCGTACTGACAATAGAGAATCACTCGAATCACGTATGCCAAGCGACGTGTTCGCGAATCTCAGACGATCTTGACGTCAGGCGGGCGTTCGATGAGTTCGACTTCGTAACCATCCGGAGCATCGATGAAAATAAAGCGGCTGCCTGAAGAGGTCATGGTAGGCCCGTCAGTAATCGCGATTCCCTTTGCTGTGAGAGTCGTGATGGTATCGTCGAGGTTATCGACTTGAAAGGCCAGATGAACCAGGTCTTCTTGAACCCTCACCGGTCCACTCGACGGGAAGCTGCAGAGTTCGATCAATTCCTCGCTGTTAGGTACCTTGAGAAACGCCAGATGCGACCCACGCGGCGAAACTTTGCGCTCCATGACCTCCAATCCGAGGACGTTGGTGTAGAAATTGATCGTCTGGTCCATGTCGCTGACCCTCATTCGGGTGTGGAGGAGCTTCTTGACCTTCATGGGACTCCATCATTGGTCAACGGTCATGTATCATCGGCAAACGGCAAGAAGCGAACAGGCCTGGCTTACCCTTGACGAGTTTCTCGCATGATTATGGACTCTGCTCCCTCGCGGGGCCGCTGGTCTTACGCAACAGGATTTCGGCGCTGCCTGGGATCAGAAAATTCGGCATGGGGCCGATCTCCCGGTAGCCCTGCTTCTTGTAAAAATGCCTGGCGCGGTCGTTGAAATCCGATACGCAGGCGAAGAGATTCTTCGTCCTTGCGAAGACCGCCACTTCAACGTGGGCAAGCAACAACCTTCCTAGTCCCATGCCTCTCGCCCAGTTCGCCACTCCAAGCAATTCTACATAGTCGCCGAGCAAGAATTTCTGGCGAACGACCGCGATGCCGGCCGCCTTGCCGTTCTGATGCACAACGTAGCTGTCACGTCCCTGTGGAAGTGGTGTGAAATAGCCGTCCCAGTCACTGGCCTGGTAGCCCAGCCGCTTCCACGGATCAGAGTCTGCGAGTAACTCTATGACGGCGGCTCGATCCTCCACCGTCATGGGCCGAACGATTGGATCGGTCATGGGGTTGCCTGGCCATTACAGATTAAGAGATTGCTCATGGTCATAGGAGTGAGATTTCGTTGAGGCAGGAGTTGCTGATGCAGGTCTTGCACGACCTCGTAAGTATGTCTTCCCTTCCCGTTGGCGTGCATGACAATAACGCTCCCCTTCCTGACAAACCGTTTGAGTCGGTCCTCGATCCGGATCGCGGTGAGTGTCGGATCGGGATCGCCGGACACGACATCCCAGAGAATAAACTGGAGGCCGAGGGCGCGAGCCACGTTGACCGTATCGTCGTTGAACTCACCATAGGGAGGGCGAAACAACGTGGCGGCATGACCGTACTTGGCTTTGAGCAGACGAACCGGTCCGAGAATTTCTTGTTTCTGCTCGTCTGCTGAATGGAGCGGCAGATGGGCATGGACCTCCCCATGGGTACCGACTTCAAAAAACGGGACCTGGAGCAGAGCCCGTACTTGCTGATCGTGCTTCGTCATCCATTTTCCGGACATAAAGAAGGTGGCGGGAATTTTCTGCTCAATCAAATAGTCGATCAGCGCCTGATCGTAGCCCGTTCCGTTACGCACCGGGCAGAGGTCGAATGTCAATGCGACTCCGGGACACGAGGGCGAGCCTGACTTGATGACTTGAGCCTGCGTGAAGGCAGGGATCACTGGGAGCAACAGCATAAGGACGAGGCCTAGCATCCCTGGCAAATAATGAGATCGCATGGTGATGAGTATACCCGATCCAGCAGGCTCCGCGAAAACGATCGTGCCATTCTCAACATCTCGATGCCCTATGTGCTTTGGGCAGGGAAGCGATAACCGGCAGGCTGCTCAAAAAGTTCGTCCAGCAAGGCCGCAGCGAGTGAAGACCGGAGGCGTACCCTCGGGAGTACGTTGAGGATCTGAACGATGCGAGAACGATGCATGGGATAAGACGCGTCTCGGCGCGCCGGGGTTGGGTGGGGTAGGAAGATCGACTTTTTCAGCAGCCTGTTAGGAGGCGAAGCCGAGTTGACGCTCGAATTCCCGCACTGTTACGGTGGATATATGTCCTTACCCAATTGGAGAATCGGTCGTGCGCTCGGCATCCCAATTCATGTGCATGCCTCTTGGTTTGTGGTGTTTTTCTTTGTGACCTGGTCATTGGCAATGGGGTATTTGCCGGAAACGTTGCCCGATCTTTCGGTTCCACGCTATTGGGGCATAGGTGGCATTGCCGCCCTCCTATTGTTCCTCTCCGTCCTACTCCATGAATTGGGACATTCCTATGTGGCGCTACGTTACCACATCCCAATCCGGCAGATTACGTTGTTTATTTTCGGAGGGGTGGCGCATATGGAAACTGAACCACCCAGTCCACGAGCTGAATTTTTGATTGCCATGGCAGGACCGCTCGTGAGTTTGATCCTCGGGGCTGCTTGTCTCGGCGGAGCCCTAGCAGTGGAATCTTTATTCGCGCAATCCGGATTTCAAGGACTCGTCGTCCTCGCGAGCTTGCTCGGCATGGTGAATGTACAACTCGGACTGTTCAACTTGATCCCCGGGTTCCCGTTAGATGGTGGACGTGTGTTACGGGCTGGACTGTGGGCCTGGAACAAAGATTTCAATCGAGCGACAAGTCAAGCTGCGCTCGCAGGAATAGGATTTGGTGTGGGTCTTGGGTTGATCGGCGCAGTCTTGATGATGGGAGCCTGGTCCGGTGCGCCAGGACAGTCCATCGCGACGAACGGAGGCTGGCTCATCTTTATTGGCGCATTCCTCTTTTCGGCCGCCCTGTCAAGCAGACGGCAGGCAGCCCAGCGGACGACGTTGGTATCAATGACCGTTCGCCAGGTCATGGCCCACCGCGTCGTGACCTTGCCTCCGGATATTAGCGTGCAGGACGCGGTCAACCAATACTTTGTGACACATGGATTTGGTGGGTTTCCCGTATGCAGTGAAGGGCAGATCCAGGGGGTGGTCACAGTGCAAGACGTGCACGCACTTCCCACAGAGCTCTGGCCGTGGCGTCGCGTTGGCGAGATCATGCACCCAACGTCGCCAGCCTTCTGTATCCATCCGGATTGGTCCATCATGCAGGCGATGGAACGCATGGCCCAAGGTGGGTGGGATCGTCTCGTGGTGATGGAGAATGAGGAACCAATAGGGCTCATCACCCGATCAGCCATCGCTCATTTCCTACAGTTGCACAAAACATGAGACTTCATGCGCCAAGAGATTGAAAGCGGAAATGCTTTCATCCCATTAGGTCCCACCGTTCACGTCTTACGCTCAATCGTTCGCGCGGGCGATGGATATGTTCTGCGCAATGGAGATACGCACGAGGTGGACCACGAGGAGGAACCCATAGACGACGCAGAAAAATTTGAAGGTGGCTCGGTAAAAGTCTGTCAAAAGAATGGGGAGACAGAGGGCAAAGAGTAGACTGACGATCAGCGTCATGAAGGTCAATCGCTTGCAGAACTCATGGGAAGCTTCCCGTCCGATCTGTTTCAGCGCGCGGGCATAGCGGTCGGCTCGTTGAAGTTTGGCTGCCTGCAGGGCGGCCTCGCCTGTTCCCCAGTAGCGTAAGTAGACATAGCCGCCACCAATAAATAGCCATGGTAATGCCCACAGAGGCAAATAGGCGGCTCCGCCATAGGTTTCACTGCTGAGCAAGGCGGCGAAGGGAAGGGCATAAAGCAATCCCAATACCAGCGGCAGGATGCGTTCATCATTCGGACGTTCGCCCTCCGGTCCGCCATGAATCAGCTCCCGTTCAAACAGAGGATAACCGTACTTGAGGACCACGAGCGCAATGGCCGCACTCATGGTTTTGTCAGGTATGTAGCGAATCCAGTTCTGGAACCAATTTACCATCCACCAACTCACGCTTTCGCCCCACGTGAACCCGAAAAGGGATTCGAGGTAGAGATGCACGGTCTGTTCCCATTGAAGCACGCGTAGACTCACGGATTCGGCAACGGCGGGGTTTAAGGCAAATGTCGTTTGCTCATTGAGTGCCGCCTGGACAAAGGTTCCCGGCAGACTCATGACGATCGCGCTGCCGACCCCAAAAATATAGAGGAACCAGGCATGGGACAGGGCGGAACTGCGTCCTGTCCGGAGATACTTTTGAAAGCCTGCTTGCCTGGCCATCCAACCCCAATAACAGGCGCCGACCATACTCACCAGCGACCATGGAAAAATCACCACATCCGCTCCGGTTTCCGGGTACAGTAACCAGTTCACCACAGAATTCGAAAGGAGGGCGGCGATGGCTCCCCACCAGGGACCCAAGAGGAATGCGACCAACGCTGTTCCCGTCATGTCGAGGAATAGAATGCTCTCCAGATGCCGGCTCAGTGTGAGTCCTATGTAATTGAGAACGAGGCCGGCAGCGATGATAACGCTGGTTTCGTACAAGAGGAGATAGGAGACGCCACGGAAAGGTTTCGACGAGAAGAAATCGATTGTGGGAGCTGGGTCCGAGACCGGACGTTCGGTTGGGGAAGGCGATTTTCGTTCCTTCTTCGGTCCCAGCCGGTTCCGGAAATCGAGCAGTTTCTCTATGACAGACAACATGGCCGCTATGAAGCCAATCACGGTGCCGCCGAGCATGAGCATGTCTTTGCCGAATTCTTCGAACATGAAGCGGTTCCCTTTAAGCAGGGTGCGGAAAGACTCGATGAGCATGCCTGGTAGGATGCTCAAAAAATCCGTCCAATAAGGCTGCAGCGAGTACAGAAGTGAGGGATACGCTTCAGTACGTTGAGCATCTGAGCGTAGCAAGAACGCCGCTGGCGGCCTTTTTCAGCATCCTGTCAGTGTCTGGTGCCATTCTAGCCACGAAAGGATAGCCCCGCCAGTAAAAGTCTAGAAGCTGACAGTTTGATTTGGTCTTTCTGGGTGATCTGGCTTGTTGGTTTGGAATCGTCCAACCAAATGAACGAAATAGACCAGATGAACCAGACAAACCAGTCTTCTTATGCTGCTGGACCATTTGGCATGGCCGGATCTGACCGAGCAGGCCTTGTGGCTGTGGCGGACAGCACCTGCGCCTGTTGTTGGAGATGGTGAGCAACCTCAGCACCGATCAACAAGAGCGCCGCGGAATAGTAAACCCATAAGAGCAACAAAATGACTTCCAATAGTGATCCGTAGAGGTCCCCATACACATTCGAGTAGGTGCTAAAGGTCACGAATAGGAGCTTGGCTGCGACCCAGAGCAGACTAAACGTGAGCGCTCCGATCATTGCCTCGCGCCATCGCGGCGACCGCCGTGGGACGAGCCGATATAATCCTGTGACCGCGAGAAAGGCCAGCGCGAAGGGGAGCGTATAGGTGAGAAACAGATCGTGGGCTGCGAGGGCCAGGAGATCGAGGCCC